>JBOFFD010000131.1:0-4863 GCA_051648425.1 Planctomycetia bacterium | reverse complement strand
TTTCGCACGGCATCGTCAAAGTCGAAACGATCGAGGAGTTGCGCGTCAAAGTCGGTGAGCTGCTGGAGGAGTCCGACCTCGTCATCGCTCAGGAATTCCTTCCCACCGAATTCGACTGGCGCATCGGCGTTTTGGGCGGGCACCCGCTGTACGCCTGCAAGTATTACATGGTGAACCGCCACTGGCAGATTTACCGAGAAGACAAGCCCGGCGAGCTGACCGCCGGCCGGTCGGAGACGATGCCGGTGGAAATCGCGCCCCGCCAGGTGGTGCGCACGGCGGTAAAGGCGGCCAATCTTATCGGGCGAGGGTTTTACGGCGTCGATCTGAAACAACGCGGGCGTCAGATCGTCGTCATGGAAGTGAACGACAACCCCAGCATCGACTGCGACGTCGAGGACGCGGTTCTCAAAGGCGAGTTGTACCGCCGGATCATGCAGTACTTCTTGACCACTATCGAGCGACGAAAAGCGGGGTTCGACGCATGAGCGAGGAAACGGATGACGACGTCGGTGCCGATCTACCGCCTCCGGACGAATTCCTGCATCTCTTCGCGGGCTACGGCGTCGAAATCGAATGGATGATCGTCGACGTCGACAATCTGAACGTCGCGCCGCTGTGCGACCGCTTGTTCGAGCGCGCCGTCGGCCGGGCGACGGCCCGCGTGCCGGACGGTCCGTCGGTCTGGTCGAACGAACTGGCGGCGCATGTCGTGGAGGTCAAAACCGCCGGTCCTAAGACGGACCTCGCCGCCGTCGCCCGCGGCTTCACCGCCTCGGCCCGACGCATGAACGAACTGCTCGCGTTGAACGGCGCCCGTCTGCTGCCGACGGCCATGCATCCCTGGATGGACCCCCGCCGCGAAACCAAACTTTGGCCGCACGGTCAGAGGGAAATCTACCACCTGTACGACCGCATTTTCGACACGCGCGGCCACGGTTGGTCGAACTTGCAGAGCATGCATCTTAATCTGCCGTTCTTCGACGACGCGGAATTCGGCCGACTCATGACCGGCGTTCGGTTGCTCGTGCCGCTCTTGCCGGCGCTCGCGGCGTCTTCGCCGTTCGTCGAGGGCCGGCGCGCCGCCGATCTCGACCACCGCATGGCGGTCTACCGAAACAATCAGACGAAGATTCCGCAGGCGGCCGGCCGCATCGTGCCGGAGCGGGTGTTCAACACCGCCGGCTACGAATCGGACGTCTTACAGCCGATCTATGACGCCTTTCGTCCGTACGACCCGGCCGGCCTCGTCGACGGCGACTGGGTGAATTCACGCGGCGCCATCGCCCGGTTCGAGCGTCAGACGATCGAAATCCGCGTGATCGACGCGCAGGAATGCCCCCGGGCCGACGTCGCCGTCGCGGCGTTGGCCGCCGCCGTCTTACAGGACTTGTGTATCCACGAAAAATGGCGGCCGCTCGCCGTCCAACAGACGGTGTCGGACGACGTCTTAGTGGACGTTCTGAATCGCACCATCGTCGACGCCGACGAAGCAATGGTGACCGACGGCGACCTGCTCGCCTGTTTCGGACTGCCCGCGCGGGTGATCTCCGCCGGCGACCTCTGGCGTCATTTATCCGCCGCCGTCACCGGTTCTTCCGAGGCTTGGTGGACGCCGACGATCGCCGAAATGCTGCGGCTCGGTCCGCTCGCCCGCCGTCTGACCAAGGCGGCCGGACCGAACCCCAGCCGTCCGCGTCTCAAAGAAGTCTACGGCCGACTCGCCGACGGCCTGACGGCCGATCGTTTGTTCGAGGCGTGAGACGGCCGAACGCGGATATGATCGTCGAGTCCGTCAGGACCGGCGGCGGAGGAAGGCCGTGGCGCGGGCCAGGTAATTGACGCCGCTGCCGGCGGTCGCGGCGACGGCGCTCCATACTAAGATGGTTTGCAATACGAGAAGGAAATACGGCGGGGTCGTCGTGCCGAGGTTCCATAGGACGACGCCCAGCGCCGTCGATTGCAGGAACATCTTCAGTTTACCGAAGAGGTCGGCCCCGAAGGCGACGCCCTGTTCCTCGAGCCAACCGCGCAGGCCGGTGACGAGGAATTCACGCGACACCATCACCGTGTTCATCCAGGCGTACACACCGGCGGCCGGCACGTCCTGTAAGAAAAGGAAGGCGCCGCACACCATCACTTTGTCGACCAGCGGATCGTACATGCGCCCCAGCGACGACACTTGGCCGTAGCGCCGCGCCGCCCAGCCGTCGAACCAGTCGGTGGAGACGGCGACCAAGAAGACCGCCAAACCGACGTGCCACCAATGGAACGCCAGCAGTACGAACAGGACCGCCGACAGCAGCAGCCGGGCGGTGGTGAGGTTGTTGGCGAGGGTGAAGAACTCGACCGGCTTGGCCGAGTCGGTTGCCGGCTCCGTCACCACGAACGGCCGATCGGCTCGCCGACGAGGTCGTAGTCGTCGGCTTCAGTGATTTTCACTTTGACGAAGCGGCCCGGTTTCAGACCGGCACGGCGGGCGACCAGCACTTGGGTGTCGATGTCGGGGCAGTCGGCGGTGGTGCGGGCCGAGAAGAACTGGTCGTCGTCGGGGTGGACGCCGTCGATGACGACGACTTTTTCGGTCCCCACGGCGGCGGCGGCGTGGTCGAAGGCGACTTGCTGCTGGATCGCCATCAGCCGGCCGCGTCGTTCTTCCTTCACCTCTTCGGGCAGGTGGCCGTCGAGCTTCATCGCGGGGGTGCCTTCCTCCGGCGAGTAAGTGAAGACGCCGCAGCGCTCGAACTTCTGCTCGGCGACGAAGTCGCATAGTTCTTGGAACTGTTCTTCGGTTTCGCCGGGGAAGCCGACGATGAAGGTGGTGCGCATCGACAGGCCGGGCCAGCCGCGGCGCAGCCGACCCAGGATTTCCGTCGTGCCGGCGCGGGTGTGGCGGCGTTGCATGCGCTTCAGCACGGGGTCGCTGGCGTGCTGCAACGGCATGTCTAAGTAGGGAACGATTTTCTTAGACGCCGCCAAAGTTTCAATCAATTCGTCGGTGACGAATTCGGGGTACGCATACAGGATGCGGACCCATTCCAAGCCGTCGACTTCGTCGAGCCGGCGCAGCAGTTCCGGCAGCCGTTGCTCGCCGTAGAAGTCTTTGCCATAGTAAGTCGTGTCCTGTGAAACGACGATCAGTTCGCGGACGCCGTCGGCGGCCAGTTCGCGAGCTTCGTCAATCACCTGGTCGATCGGCTTGGTGACGTGTTTGCCGCGCATCATCGGAATGGCGCAGAACGTACAGGTGCGGTTGCAGCCTTCGGAAATCTTCAGGTAGGCGTAATGGCGCGGGGTGACGCGGAGCCGGGCGGTGTCGTCGAGCGCCTTGACGGCGGCGGGACGGAAGACGGTCCGCTGCTCGACCACGCCGTTCATGAAGCGGTCGGCGACGGCGGCGATTTCCTCGCGGCCGAACACGCCGACGGCGTGGTCGACCAGCGGGATTTCGCGGATGAGTTCGTCTCCGCCCAGCCGCTCGGCCAGGCAGCCGGTGACGATCACGCCTTTGACCAGGCCGGCTTCCTTGAGCGCGGTCATTTCGTGAATGACGGCCCGGGACTCGCGGCGCGAGGCTTCAATGAAGCCGCAGGTGTTGACGACGACCATGTCGGCGCCGCGGGGGTCGTTCACCGGCACGTAGCCGTCGGCCGCCAACAGGCCCAGCATCCGTTCGGAATCGACGAGGTTTTTTGGGCAGCCGAGGCTGACGAAGGCGAAGGTGCCCTTCGGCCCCTGCGACGGAACTGCGGAATCAGCGGCCGCGGAAGGCGCGACGGCAGGCGGGGGATCGATGATCGGCAGACTCTGCATTGCGGTGCGGCCTTGCGTAAGGGTACTGAAGAATCAGTATTATAGAACCCGACGAACGGGAATGAAAACCGTCGGGCGAAATCGGCCGTTTTACCCGGCGACGGCATGAACCTGGAAGACCCTGGCGAGCGTCTTCAAATCGGTGGGTCGAGTCCGCTTCTTTCGGAGTGTCGGACATGGACGTTTCATCGAGAACGCCGGGCGGTTTTCCGTTTCGTTGCCCGGTGTGCGACCGGGCGGCCGTCATCGAACCGTCGGAGCCGACGGGCGACGCCTGTTGCCCACGGTGCGGTCATCTGCTTTGGTGGTTCCGCGACCGGCTCACGCGCGACGGCGGAACCGACGCCGCCCTCGTCGACCTCGACAGTTCCCTTGTCGACGACCTGGGGTTCGATTCCCTGGACGCCGTCGAACTGCTCATGGCGCTGGAAGAGGAATTCGACGTGACGATTCCCGAAGAAGACGTGGCGAAACTGCGGACGATCGCCGATGTCATCCGCTACGTGATGGACCATCGTCGCGGCGACTGACGACAGCCGGTGGAATCTCGACTCTGAAACTCGCGTCACGGCGTTTCTTACGGTAAGACCGTCGCGCGGCGGCCTTTCCACACCGGCCCGCCGGTGCAACGCCACCAGACGGCGCGGGCTGCCACCGCCGTCATCAGCAAGACCCCCAGCGGCAGCGTCGCCGCGTCAGTCAGACGCTGGCTCGTGCCGGCCGCCGATTGCAGCCGCAGGCCGAAACCAAGCGCCAGCACCAGCAAAGGCCCCGCCGGCCAACCCAAGCCGTCGGCGACCAGGCCGGTCGTCGGGCCGGTCGTCGGGCCGATCGCCGGTGCGAACAGCCACAGCCACGGCGCCAGGAACAGACTCCAGTGGAACGCCGTCGAGGCGGCGAGCAGTAACAGGCTGTCGTGGTGGCCGGCGATGATGTTCTTGGCGAAGCCGTCGCGGACGGTGGGCCAGTCGCGGTACATGCGGCAGGCCAGCACGCCGGCGCCGTCGGCCATCCGCAATCGCAGGCCCGCTTGCTTCACCCGTTTCGCCA
>JBOFFD010000130.1:0-2304 GCA_051648425.1 Planctomycetia bacterium | reverse complement strand
CGTCGGTGGCGTTGAAATCGCCGTGGCGGGCCTTGCTCCAATGCCGCGGCTGCCATTTGCTCCAAGACACCGAACCCTGCCCCAACGAACGCCCCGCCTGCCGTTCGATCGGCTCGACCAGCACCGATTCCAAACCCAGCAGCACGCCACGGTCGTCTTCTTCCAGATCGGACCAACGGCGGCCCAACAGCCCGGCGACAAGCGCCCCGGCCGACGCCCCGGCGATCGTCTCGGCGTGCGCCAGCCAGCCGAATTCGTTGATGCGCCGCAGCGCGCCGGCGTGGAACACCGCCGCCCGGAAGCCCGAACCGGCCAGGCAGATCGCCAGCCGGTTTTCCGGCGACGGCTGCGGCAGATACTTCTCGGAGGCGTGTTGCGACCAAACCACCATCGCCGACCCTGCTTTCTGACGCCCGCCGCACCGCGCCGTTTCATTGAAGCGGCGAGGGTGCGATCGAATCCGTCTTGTGCGTGGAACATTTCGCCCGGATGGAGGAACCTAGAGTCCCCCGCGCCGATACCGCGTAGCGTCGGCGACGGCAAGCCCAAAAACGAACCCCGACGAAGCCGCGACGGCGACCGTTGGGTCGACGGCGGAATTTGCTACGTTAACAGGGCCGAGGGGCGGCGAAGGATCGACCGGTCGCCGCTGGCTTAATGGAAAACGCATGATGCCGTTCACCGCGTCGCCGATCGTCTTACGGGGTTTCGCAGCCTCGACGCTGTTCCTAGGTTGCCTTGCGATCGGCTGCGCCGTCGCCAAGCCGCCGTTGGCGACTCCGCCGCCTCCCGAAGTGACCACCGCTCGGCCGATCGTCCGTGAAATCTTCTACTTCGACGAATACACCGGTCGGATCGAAGCGACGGCGTCGGTGGAAGTGAGGCCGCGCGTCAGCGGGTATCTCAATAAAGTCGCGTTCATCGACGGCGACTATGTAAAGAACGGCCAGGTGTTGTTCGAGATCGACGACCGGCAGTACAAGGCCGAGTACGACTCGGCGGTCGCCAAGGTGAATTCCGCGCAGGCCAAACTCGACTTCGACGAAATCGAACTGCAGCGCAACACGAAGCTGCGGAAGACGCAGTCGGTCAGCCAGGAAGACCTCGACCAAAGCCGCACCACCCGCGACCAGTCGGCCGCCGCGTTGATGCTCGCCCGGGCGCAGGCCGACGAACAAAAACTGTTTCTGGAATGGTGCAAGGTGACGTCGCCGTTGGACGGCCGGATCGGCAAGCGGAACGTCGACCCCGGCAACCTCGTCGCCGGCACGGCGGGCAACGCCACTCTGCTCACCACCGTCGTCGCGGTCGATCCGGTGTACGTCACTTTCGACGTCGACGAACGATCGCTGCAACGCTATCGCGCCAACGCCTTGGCGGGTAAGAACAAAGTGACCGACGTCAGTCAGATCAAGCAGTTCAACATCCCCGCGTACGTCGGCTTGGCGGGGGACGTCGGGCATCCGTTCGAGGGCGTCATCGACTTCGTCGACAACCAGGTGAATCCCGGCACCGGCACGGTGAAAGCGCGAGCGGTGCTGCCGAACCCCGACCGCAGGCTGACGCCGGGCTTCTTCGCCCGCGTGCGGGTGCGCGGCAGCGACGCGACCAAGGCGGTGCTGGTGTCCGAGAGGGCCGTCGGCACGCTGCAAGACACGCGCCACGTGATGACCGTCGGCCCTGACAACAAGGCGGCGCTGCGCGACGTGACGCTCGGTCGGCTGGTCGACGGCCTGCGGGTCGTCGAGCGCGGCTTGACCGGAGACGAAACGCTGATCGTCAACGGCCTGCAGCGCGTTCGGCCCGGCATGACGGTCGAACCCACCGCCGGGGACATGCCCGATCCGCTGGCCGACGCCGAATCGAAGGCGGCCGCTGCGAAAGCCGAGGAAAAGCCCGCCGAGCCGAAGGCCGACCCGAAACCGGAAACGCCGAAGAAGACGTCTTAAGCGCGTCTTCAACCGAACACGCCGACCACCACCACTCCAACACCACCGGCGCGACCCAAAATGTTTTCACGCTTCTTCATCGATCGTCCCGTCTTCGCCACCGTCTTGGCGGTGGTCGTCGTCATTCTCGGCGGCGTGGCGGCGCCGCAACTGCCGATCGCGCAGTACCCCGACGTCACCCCGCCGTTGGTGTCGATCACCACGTCGTACCCCGGCGCCGGCGGTCAAATCGTTTCCGACACCGTCGCCACGCCGATCGAACAGCAGGTGAACGGCGTCGACGACATGCTGTACATGGAATCGACCGCCACCGCCGACGGTTCCATGACGCTGAACGTCACCTTCGACATCGGCA
>JBOFFD010000129.1:0-2160 GCA_051648425.1 Planctomycetia bacterium | reverse complement strand
CGTCGAACCCGTTCAACAAACGGTTGATGAACGGCGTGCTGGTCGGCGAAGGGTTGGCGCGGTGGGACCAGCGGACGGCGCCCGGCTCGACGACGCTGCGGAACCTGGAAAACGGCGCCCGCCGCGCCCGCCGCGGCCTGTGGGCGGCGCGGCCGGACGGCCCCGGCCGTCGGTGACGCACGCGCCGCGGTGCTAGAGCCGCCCGTGTTTTCTCTTGGATCGGAGTTTTCGACCCCACGCCCCTTCCCGGTGGACGGAGACGTCCACCCTCCATTCGACTTTCCCGTCCCACCGGGTTGGAAGGAAACTTTCCGACTGTTGCGGGTTGGCGGTCGCAGGAAGCTTCTTTCGCTTTTTCCACAATGGAGCGGCTGCATCGGCCGGGCGGGGTCGCACCGTTGCGATTACCGACCGGAACGCCGGGTTGGTCTGTTGTTTCGCGGCGGCTCCGTCCATGATGATGGTCTCACGCTTCGATGGACCGAACGGCGCCCTGCTTTTCCCTTCGCCCGTCGGCGACGACGATCGGCCGGCGATGAAATGGTCCTTTCTTCGGCAGGTGCGTCGCCATGTGTGGTATCGCCGGGTTCATCGGAATCGACGCGCCGGCTGCGAGTGACCGTTGGTTGCTGCGCGCGATGGCGGCGGCGATCCTGCACCGGGGGCCTGACGACCAAGGTCTGTTCCTGGACGGCGGCGTGGGGTTGGCGTCGCGACGGCTGAGCATCGTCGACCTGGCCGGCGGCCGGCAGCCGGTCTTCAGCGAAGACCGCGGCGTCGTCGCGGTCTTCAACGGCGAGCTGTTCGACCACCCCGAAGTGCGTGACGACCTTCAGAAGCGCGGCCACGTCTTCCGCAGCCGGTGCGATTCCGAACTGCTCGTCCACCTGTGGGAAGAGTACGGCGAGGAGATGTTCGCCCACACGCGCGGCCAGTTCGCCTTCGCCTTGTACGACCAGCGCCGCCGCACGGTGGTCTTGGCCCGCGACCGGGTCGGCATCTGCCCGTTGCACTGGGCGCGGCACGGCCGGGGGGTGTTGTTCGGGTCGGAGATCAAGGCGATTCTCGCGTCGGGCTTGGTCGCGGCGGAAGTCGACCACCGCGGTTTGGACCACGTCTTCACGTTCTTCGCCACGCCGACGAAGCGGACGTCGTTCCGGGGAGTGCAGTCGCTCGACGCCGGCACGTATCTGAAGATTCAGCTCGACCGGGACGGTGCCGTTTCGGACGTGGTCGAGCGGCGTTACTGGGATTTGGACTTCCCCGACGCGGGCCAGGAAGACGACCCGACCGAGGAAGAAGCGGTCGGTCGGTTCGGGGCGGCGTTCGAGCGGGCGGTGGCGCTGCGATTACGCGGCGACGTGCCGGTGGCGGGGTATCTTTCCGGCGGCGTCGATTCGGCGGCGGTGCTGGCCCAGGCGACGCGGCTGCGCGGCGAGGCGCCGGCGTCGTTCACCATTAAGGTGGCGTCGCGGCGCTACGACGAAGAAGACAAAGCCCGCGCCATCGCCGGCTATTTGGGTTCGCGGCAGACGGTCGTGACGTGCGACGCCGCCGTGCTCGATAAAGCCTACCCGGACCTGGTGCGGGCGGCCGACAGCCCGGTGGTGGATACCGCCTGCGCCGCGTTGTACGTGCTGGCCGGCGAGGTTCGCCGCCAGGGGTACAAGGTGGTGCTGACCGGGGAAGGCGCCGACGAGGCGCTGGCCGGCTACCCGTGGTTTAAGACGCACCAACTGATGGGCCTCTTCGATCGGGGGTCGTTCCGCCCGAGCGACTGGATGCGGCGGGCCGTCATCGGCGTGGCGGCGCCGACCGTCCGCTTCGCCGATCGGCGACGGACCGACGAAATCATCGGCGCCTCGGTCGCGCAGGCCGACTTGTACACGCTCATGAGCGCGAACCGCCGCCGGTTCTTCCATGCCGACGTTCAGCGCGAATTGGGCGACTTCACCGCGTTCGAGGAGCTGCCGATCGACCGCGACCGCCTGCGCCGGTGGGCGCCGCTGAACCGGTCGCTTTACGTCGGGTATAAGACGATCCTGCCGGGGCTGCTGGTCAGTCAGAAGGGCGACCGGGTGGCGATGGCGAACTCGGTCGAGGCGCGGTATCCGTTCCTGGACGAAGAGGTGGTGGCGCTGTCGGCATCGCTGGCGCCGC
>JBOFFD010000128.1:0-1722 GCA_051648425.1 Planctomycetia bacterium | reverse complement strand
TTGCGGCCGGGCGACGACCTCGTCGCGGAAATGGGCGGTCTGCACCGCTTCATGGGTTGGGACCGGCCGATCCTCACCGACAGCGGCGGCTTCCAGGTTTTCAGTCTGGAAGGCCTCCGCAAGATCGACGAGGACGGCGTCGAGTTTCGGTCGCACATCGACGGCAAGCTGCTGCGGCTGTCGCCCGAAACGTCGATGCGCATCCAGCAAAACCTCGGCTCCGATATTGCCATGTGCTTCGACGAATGCCCGCCGGCCACCGCCGAGTTGAACGTCATCGAACGAGCCGTCGAACGCACCACCCGTTGGGCCAAGCGCTGCCGCGACGTCCACGCCCGCGACGACCAAGCGCTCTTCGGCATCGTGCAGGGGGGCTTGTCGACCGAACTGCGGGCGAAGTCGGCAAGCGAGCTGGTGGAGGTCGGTTTTCCGGGCTACGCCGTTGGTGGGCTGTCGGTCGGCGAGACGCCGGAGGAGATGGTTCGCACGCTGGAAGCGGTGGCGCCGTTGCTGCCGGCCGACAAGCCGCGCTACCTGATGGGGGTGGGCCGACCGGAAGACTTGCTGGAAGCGGTGGCGCGCGGCGTCGACATGTTCGACTGCGTCATGCCGACCCGCAACGGACGGAACGCGACGGCGTTCACCTCGCAAGGCAAGGTCAAGCTGCGGAACAACGCTCACCAAAAAGACGAGCGACCGCTCGACCCCGCCTGTTCGTGCTACACCTGCAGACGGTTCAGTCGAGCCTACCTACGGCATCTGTTTCAGGTGGAGGAAATGCTGGGGCCGATCCTAGTGTCGCTGCACAACGTCGCGTTCTACTTGGAACTGATGCGCGGGGCGCGCGCCGCCATCGAAGCGGGCCGGTTCGACCAGTATCGCGCCGCCGCCCTTGCCGCGTTTGCGCCGACTGTTTAACATTTCCGGTCCCGCTCGCCCGCAGCGGCGAATTCGTTAGAACCGACAAGATCGTTCTGCGGGGCGACGCGCGACGAAGTACGAGACAACCGGTGGGATTCGAGGCCCGAATGACGAGCGATGGTCCGATGGGCGTTTGTTTCGGCGGAATCGATTTGACTGCGGGCGGGCTGCTGCGAAGCTTGCCGATTCTGCTGGGTCAGACGGCCCCCGCCGCGCCGCCGGGCGAAGCGAAAGCCGCGCCCGAGGCGCCGTCGGCCGACGCGAAAGCCGCACCCGCCGCGCCGGTCGTCGAGGCGAACGCCGCGCCGGCGGCCGAGGCGAAGCCCGCCCCCTCGCTGCAAGCCGGGCCGGCCGGGCCGGTGAAACCAGTGAACGGCCCCGCGGCCGACGGCCCCGACCCTTGGTTGACCTTCGGCGTTCCGCTCATGCTCACGATGATCGCCTTCTACCTCATCATGCTCAACCCGGAAAAACAGAAGGAAGCCAGCCGCAAGAAAATGCTGGCGTCGCTGAAGAAGAACACCAAAGTCGTGACGATCGGCGGCATCAAGGGCGTGGTCGTGAACGTGCGCGAGGGGGCGGCCGGCGAAGACGCCGAGGTCGTCGTCCGCGTCGATGAAGACCGCGACGTGAAGATGACCTTCACGCAAAGCGCGATCGCCCGCGTCGTCGCGCCGAAGGACGAGGCCGCCAAGTCCTGAATCGAATGAAAGAAGGGCCGAGGGGATGGACGCCCCCCGCGCCGAGTGTTGGACGCCAATGATGGGACGCCCGTGTCGCACGCCGACCGTGGCGGGAAGC
>JBOFFD010000127.1:0-2081 GCA_051648425.1 Planctomycetia bacterium | reverse complement strand
CGGACGAGCCGCCGACGCCCGCCGTTCGAGTGAATGGTCCGGTGGGACGCCGACGATCGGCCCGCCGATGGAATGGACTTCGCATGACGCACAACCCGACGAATCCGCTGATCGTCATGGGCGACCGGTCCATCTACGTGGAGGTCGGCCAACCCCTCTACGCCGAAGCCCGCGACGCCATCGCCCCGTTCGCCGAACTCGAAAAAAGCCCCGAACACATTCACACCTATCGCTTGACCGACATCTCCCTTTGGAACGCCGCCGCCACCGGCATGTCGGCCGACGACATGGTCGCCGTGCTGGACCGTTTCAGCAAATTCCCGCTGCCGATCAACGTCCCCACCGACATTCGCGAACGGGTCGGTCGTTACGGCCGGGTGCGCCTGGAACGCCGCGACGGCGACATCCACCTCGTCTGCGAAGACAAGCCGCTCCTCCGCGAGCTGGCGCGCCACAAGGATCTCTCGAAGTACCTCACGCAGCCCGTCGGCGAAACCGCCTATCGCCTCGACCCCCGCTTCCGCGGCGTCGTCAAGCAGGCCCTCATCGGCATCGGCTACCCCGCCGAAGACCTGGCCGGCTACGTCGAAGGCGCCGACATGCCCGTCGCCCTCCGCACCACCACCAAAAAAGGGCTGCCGTTCGTCGTCCGCGATTACCAGCAAGACGCCGTCGACGTCTTCCACGCCGGCGGCGACGTCCGCGGCGGCAGCGGCGTCATCGTTCTGCCCTGCGGCGCCGGCAAAACCATCGTCGGCATCGCCGCCATCGCCAAACTGCAAAAGTCGACCCTCGTCCTCACCACCGGCGTGACGTCGGTCCGTCAGTGGCGCCGCGAAATCCTCGACAAGACCGACCTCGACGACGCCATGGTCGGCGAGTTCACCGGTGAATCGAAGACGATCGCCCCCGTGACCCTCGCCACGTATCAGATCGTCACCTACCGCCCCACCAAGGCCGATGAATTCCCCCACTTCGACATCTTTCAGAAGCGCGATTGGGGGCTTATCATTTACGACGAAGTCCACCTGCTGCCCGCGCCCGTCTTCCGCGTCACCGCCGAAATCCAAGCCCGCCGCCGGCTCGGCCTTACCGCCACCCTGGTCCGCGAAGACAACCGCGAGGGCGACGTCTTCACGCTCATCGGCCCTAAGAAGTACGACGTCCCTTGGCGCGTGCTCGAAAACAAAGGCTGGATCGCCGAGGCCTTCTGCTCGGAAATCCGCTGCGCCCTTCCCGAATCGATGCGCATGGAATACGCCGTCGCCACCTGGCGGCAGAAGTTCCGCTTCGCCAGCGAAAACCCGGTGAAGGAAGACGTCTGCGCCCGTCTGCTCGACCACTACGCCGACAGCAAAGTGCTCATCATCGGTCAGTACCTCGACCAGCTTCGTCAGATGGCCCGGCGGTTTGAAATTCCGCTCATCACCGGCCAGACCAGTCAGGCCGAGCGCGAGTTGCTGTACGACCGTTTCCGCAAGGGCGAACTGAATCGGTTGATCTTATCGAAGGTCGGCAACTTCGCCCTCGACCTGCCCGACGCCAACATCTTAATTCAAGTTTCGGGTACGTTCGGCTCCCGCCAAGAGGAAGCGCAACGGCTCGGCCGAATCTTACGCCCCAAGTCGGACGGCCAGGAAGCGCACTTCTACACCCTGACGACGCGCGACACCAAGGAACTCGATTTCGCCATGCACCGTCAGTTGTTTCTGACGGAGCAGGGATACAGTTACCGCATCTGGGACGAATCGGAACTGGACGACCTCGGGTCGGCGGGCGATCGGCGCGAAGCCGAGCCGGCCGTCGCGGAAGCGCGGTCGTGACGCCGCTCCGCCGAATGGAAACAAGGACGTCGTGATGACCGATTGGTCCGGCGGTTACGGCGGGTCGCGGCCCGCCAACGCCAAGATACCCGTCAAGATCCACCGCAACGTCACGCTGGTGAAGACCAGCGACCCGTTGCTGGTGGACGAACTGTTGTCGCGCCCTAAACTCAGTCGCTTGCTCATCGGCCGTCTGACCCCGGAGGTCTTGCTGGTTCGGCCCGGGAAAGGCGCGGAAGTCGTGGACGAACTTAAAAA
>JBOFFD010000126.1:0-2199 GCA_051648425.1 Planctomycetia bacterium | reverse complement strand
CGTCGAACCCGTTCAACAAACGGTTGATGAACGGCGTGCTGGTCGGCGAAGGGTTGGCGCGGTGGGACCAGCGGACGGCGCCCGGCTCGACGACGCTGCGGAACCTGGAAAACGGCGCCCGCCGCGCCCGCCGCGGCCTCTGGGCGGCGCGGCCGGACGGCCCCGGCCGTCGCTGACGCAATCGCAGCGACGTACGTCCCGCGACGCACGCAACGAAACGTAGGGCGGACCTCCCGGTCCGCCCGTGCTCCCTTTCGGATCGGAGCTTCGACCCAGCGCCCCACCGTGGCGGACGGGGACGTCCACCCTACATTTCAAGGCTTGCGTCCCAACGATGGGAAGAGATCCTTCGCGCGTTGGGGGCGTGGCACGTCGAGGAAGCTTCTTTCGCTTTTTTCGCAATGGAGCGGCTGCATCGGCCGGGCGGGGTCGCACCGTGGCGATTACCGACCGGAACGCCGGGTTGGTCTGTCGTTTCGCGGCGGTTCCGTTCATGATGATGGTCTGACGCTTCGATGGACCGAACGGCGCCCTGCTTTTCCCTTCGCCCGTCGGCGACGACGATCGGCCGGCGATGAAGCGGACTTTTCTTCGGCAGGTGCGTCGCCATGTGTGGAATCGCCGGGTTCATCGGATTCGACCCGCCGGGCGGGGGCGACCGTCGGGTTCTGCGCGCGATGGCGACGGCGATCCTGCATCGGGGGCCTGACGAAGAAGGACTGTTCCTGGGCGGCGGCGTGGGGTTGGCGTCGCGGCGGCTGAGCATCGTCGACCTCGCCGGCGGCCGGCAGCCGGTCTTCAGCGAAGACCGCGGCGTCGTCGCGGTGTTCAACGGCGAGCTGTTCGACCACCCCGAAGTGCGGGACGACCTTCAGAAGCGCGGCCACGTCTTCCGCAGCCGGTGCGATTCCGAACTGCTCGTCCACCTGTGGGAAGAGTACGGCGAGGAGATGGTCGCCCACACGCGCGGCCAGTTCGCCTTCGCCTTGTACGACCAGCGCCGCCGCACGGTGGTCTTGGCCCGAGACCGGGTCGGCATCTGCCCGCTGCACTGGGCGCGGCACGGCCGGGGGGTGTTGTTCGGGTCGGAGATCAAGGCGATTCTCGCCTCGGGCTTGGTCGCGGCGGAAGTCGACCACCGCGGGTTGGACCACGTCTTGACGTTCTTCGCCACGCCGACGAAGCGCACGTCGTTCCGGGGGGTGCAGTCGCTCGACGCCGGCACCTACCTGAAGATTCAGCTCGACCGGGACGGGGCCGTTTCGGACGTGGTCGAACGGCGCTACTGGGATCTGGACTTCCCCGACGCGGGCCAGGAAGACGACCCGACCGAGGAAGAAGCGGTCGGCCGGTTCGGGGCGGCGTTCGAGCGGGCGGTGGCGCTGCGGTTGCGCGGCGACGTGCCGGTGGCGGGATATCTTTCCGGCGGCGTCGACTCGGCGGCGGTGCTGGCCCAGGCGACGCGGCTGCGCGGCGAGGCGCCGCCGTCGTTCACCATCAAGGTGGCGTCGCGGCGCTACGACGAGGAAGACAAGGCCCGCGCCATCGCCGACTATTTGGGTTCGCGGCAGACGGTCGTGACGTGCGACGCCGCCGTGCTCGACAAGGCGTACCCGGCCCTGGTGCGGGCGGCCGACTGCCCGGTGGTGGATACCGCCTGCGCCGCGTTGTACGTGCTGGCCGACGAGGTTCGCCGCCAGGGGTACAAGGTGGTGCTGACCGGGGAAGGCGCCGACGAGGCGCTGGCCGGCTACCCGTGGTTCAAGACGCACCAACTGATGGGCCTCTTCGACCGGGGGTCGTTCCGCCCGAGCGACTGGATGCGGCGGGCCGTCATCGGCGTGGCGGCGCCGACCGTCCGCTTCGCCGATCGGCGGCGGACCGACGAAATCATCGGCGCCTCGGTCGCGCAGGCCGACCTGTACACGCTCATGAGCGCGAACCGCCGCCGGTTCTTCCATGCCGACGTGCAGCGCGAACTGGGCGACTTCACCGCGTTCGAGGAGCTGCCGATCGACCGCGACCGTCTGCGCCGGTGGGATCCGTTGAACCGATCGCTGTACGTCGGGTATAAGACGATCCTGCCGGGGCTGCTGGTCAGTCAGAAGGGCGACCGGGTGGCGATGGCGAACTCGGTCGAGGCGCGGTATCCGTTCCTGGACGAAGAGGTGGTGGCGCTGTCGGCATCGCTGGCGCCGC
>JBOFFD010000125.1:0-9974 GCA_051648425.1 Planctomycetia bacterium | reverse complement strand
CCCGCGCCTTTGTTGACGCCGGCGCTGGCGGCCGAGGTGGAGCGGTCGATCCTCATTCCCACTTTGGCGCGGCTGGAACGAGACAAGACCCCGTTCATCGGCGTCTTGTACGCGGGCGTCATGCTGACCGCGACCGGTCCGAAGGTGCTGGAATACAACGTCCGTTTCGGCGACCCGGAATGTCAGCCGCTGCTGATGCGTCTCAAGAGCGACCTCGCCGACTTGCTGTTGGCGGCGGCGACCGGTCGACTGGACGAAGCCTCGCCGGTGTGGGATCCGCGGCCGGCGGTCTGTGTGGTGATGGCGTCGGGCGGCTACCCCGGCGCGTTCCAGCGGGGCGCCCTCATCCGCGGCTTGGAGGATGTTTCATCCATCCGCGACACCAAGGTTTTCCTCGCCGGGGCGAAAGTCGAGGGAGACCGCTTGGTGACCGCCGGCGGCCGGGTGTTGGGCGTGACGGCGATCGGTTCGACGATGCAAGTGGCGCGCGACACGGCCTACGAACTGTGCGAGCAGATCAAGTTCACCAACGCCCACTACCGACGGGACGTCGGCGCCCAGGCGCTGACGCCGCCGCCACCGCCGACGACGACGCCGGAAGACTGATCGTTAGCCGCCGCTTTCCTCAGCGGTGCGTCCGATTTCTTTCAGTCGATCGATCAAAAGCATAAGACGCGCCGCTGAGGAAAGCGGCGGCTAACAAAGGTCTAAGACCGTTCCATGAACTCCGACCGCGCCGTGACCGCCGATCCGCTCGACCGCTGCCGGGCGGCGGTGGCGACGCTGCGCCTGCATGTTCCGGAACTGGTCGCCCTCTTGCCCGACGCCCCGTCGCTTGACGAACTTCCCGGCTGGCGGGCGACGGCCGCTCGGTACGACGCCCTCCACTTGCAACAGGGGCTGCCGGTGTTGGTGGCGACGCTGTACGGGCCGACCGGCGCCGGCAAAAGCACACTGTTTCGGCTTCTGACCGGCGTCGACGTGCCGGCCGGTGAGTTCCCCAGGCCGATGAGCTACGCCTGCGCCGCCGCCGTCCCCGACGCCTACGGTGACGAATCGACCCTCGCCGCCGTCTTCCCCGGCTTCCGGATGGAACGGATGGACGCGCCCGACCGTCTGCGTCTTCCCGACGAACGGCTCGACCGTCTACTGTTCACCACCTACCAGTCGGAGTCGTTCGACCCCGGCGCCCTGCCGTTGGTGTTGGTCGACGTGCCGGACTTCAACTCGGTGGAGACGACGAACTGGGAAAAGGCCGAGCGGGTGCTGCGACGGGCCGACGTCGTGTTGTTCGTGGTCTACGGCAACGGCTACGCCGATCGGCGGACCATCGATGAACTAGCCCGCTGCTGTCGCACCGCCGGAGCCTTGGCCTATCTGTTCACCAAGGTCGACCCGAACATCGCCGGGCAGATGTGGGACGATCTGCGGCGTAAGACGGCGGGCCTGGCGGCGTTTCAAGAGCCGCGGGCCGACGGCCGAACGCTGGCGCGGTTCCTGGCCGACTGCCCGGCCTATGTCAGTCCGCTGCAAAGCCGGCCGGCGCTCGCCGCGATTTCGACGCTTTCCGACGGCGCGCCGACGTTCACGTCGTTGGTGGCCGGTCTCGACGGTCGGGCCGTCGTGTTCGCCAGCCTGGCGACGCCGGCGGTCGATTTGGCGCGGGCGGTCAAACCGCAGGCGGCGCAAGTTCGGCGGGAAGCCGAGCGCTTGACGGTGCTGCTGGAACGGGCGGCCGCGGCGGTGCGGCGGTCGGTGGCCGAGCCGGTCGCCTACGGCCAGTTCCCCGCCGGCCGGGTGTTGCAGCTCATCCGCGAAGTGTCGAAGGAGACGCAGAACTCGGTGTCGCGGTTTCTCTTGTCGCCGTTCCAGACGGCGGCCGGTTTTCTGGGCGGGGCGGCCAGGGGCTTGCAGGAGATGTTCCAAGGTCAACCCGACGTTCGGCCGCGCGAAGAAGCCGAGAACGCGGCGTTCGACGACCGGTTGCCGATCCAAGAGCGCGACTGGCTGAACGAATACCCGGCCGAGGCGACGCCCGCCGGCTTGTTCTCGGCCGAACGGCTGCGGACGGCGCGGGCGGCGCTCTTCGCCACCCCGGCGCCGGCGCCGCTGTCGAACTGGGAGGTCGACGTTCGCACCGCGCTGCACGGCTGGGCGAGGGCGAACCCCGGCTTGAATTGGTTGCTGTACAACTCGCCGGCCCTGCTCTCGACGGTGGGTTTGGGGGCGGTGGTCGCGGACTTGATGCTGACCGGCGGCCTCGTCGGCACGGTGGGGTTGCCCGCCATTGCCGGGGTGGGCGGCATCGCCGGCGGCAAGTTGATGGAATGGCTCAACTCATACCAGTTGCAGACGGTCGCCGAGGGCGCACAGAAGGCGTGGTCGAAGCAGCGGAGCGACGAACTGCACCGTCACCTGGAAAAACACTGGATCGACGAGCTTTTTCGGCCGTGGCGACAACGCCGCGACGCCCTGGCGGCGCTGCCGACCGCTGCGTTGGAAGCGGCGGCCGACGACCTCGTCCGCCTGGGCGACGAAGCGCGGAGAACGCCGTGACCGAACGTCTGACAGCTTCCGTTCGACGCGGCGGCGTCGAACCGGCCGCCCGCACGGTGTTGCGGCTTGCCGACGATTTCTCCGCCGTGACGGGCGTCGTCACGCTGGAACTGCGGCTGCGCGAGGCGTTGGAGCGGGCGGTCGACGCCGACGATTTGAAGCCGCTGGTGGCGGCGCTGTTGGGCGGCACCGGGGTCGGCAAATCGAAACTGTTCAGCGCGTTGGTGGGCGTGTCTGGTGTCAGCCCGTCGTCAGCGTCGGTGCGCTGCTGGACGAAAACGCCGTTCGCCGCCGCCGCCCGCGCCGATCGCCCGCTCGTCGGACCCGCGCTCGATTCGTTGGGAACCGTCTTCGTGCCGTTGGCCGATCACCTTTCGGGGTTGGTGCTGGTCGACACCCCCGACGTCGACGGCATGCTGCTGGAAAACCGCGCCGTCGCCCGGCGCGTGGTCGATACGGCCGACGTGGTGGTGTACGTCGTCGATAAAGACAAGCGGGCGAACCTCGACCCGCTGCGGGAAATCGCGGAGTGGGCCGACCGCAAGCAATGGCTGTTCGTGCTGAACAAGGCCGACCTCGCCGGCGACGACCTCGACGAGGTGAAGAACGACTTCCGCCGACGGATCGTCGACTTGGGTTTCACGACGGCCCGCATCTTCGCCGTCTCGGCCGACCGTCCTGACGAATTCGAGTTCGGCCGGCTGCAAGCGGCGCTGCGGCAACGGCCGTCCGCCGACGCCCGTCGCGCTCTGCGCGAAGCGCATCGGCTGCGGTACGTTTCCCACGCCGTCGGTCTCGACGTGCAGCAGCCGTTGCGCCGTTTCGTCGTCGAATTGCAGACCGTCGAAGACGCGCTGGAGGAAGACGTCCGCCGAGCGTACCACCGGGCGTTGGCCGCCCCGGCCGTGTCGTCCAGCCTGCAAACGTTGGTGCGCGACCGCGTGTGGCAACTGCTGGCGGGGCGGGTCGGCGGGCCGATGGCGCTGCCGCTGAGCATGGGCGCCCGATGGTCGACGTTCACCTCGGCGATGCTGCTCGGCCGGCTGACGATGGGCGGCATGGGGTTGGGCGCCCTGGCGGCGCTGGCCGGTACGACGCTTTGGTCGGCGATCCGTGGGACGCTCGCCCTGCAACGGGTGGCGTCGCTCTTGGGGACCGATTTCCGCCGAACGATGCAGCAGATCACGCTGCACGCGCGGCGCACCGTCGACGAGCGCGGCCTTGGCCGACTGCTTCCCGTGCTGCCCGAACCTGCCGTCGACGACCCGCCGTCGGTGACGGACGCCGGGTCGGGATCGACGGTCGCCCAGTGGACAAGCGCCGCCGACCGCTGGTTGCAGTCGACGATGAAGCCGACCGCCGACGCCGGCCTCATCGACGCACTAGAGCGCGACGTCGAGCGGCTGGCCGAGGAAACGACGGCTGCGGTCGCACGGCCGGCGTGGTCGTTCTTCGCCAATCTGTTGCCGACGCTGGCCCTGTTGGACGTGGCGCGGCGGTTGGGAACCGCCTGGATTTTCGAGGACTACCTGCCCGGCGTGTTCTACCCGATGGCGCTGGGCGTGTTCGCCGTCAGCCTAACCCCCGGCCTGTTGATCTACAACCGACTGGTGCGCCGTCGGCTGCGCGACCTCGACCTGCCGGCGCTCGTTGGCGGCCTGCGCGAGCCGCGGGCGACCGAATCACTGCGGGGCGTCCGCGAGCGGTTCGCCGAGTTCCTCGTCCGAATCGAGCAGTTGCGGGCCGACGCCGACCGCCGCCGCGGCGCCCTGGAAGCCGAACACCCGCTGCCGTTCGAGCAACGAACCGCCGTCGACGGACCGCCCGAAACGACGCACTGAACGGACCGTCAGCGATCGGCGCCCAAGGCTCGTTTGAGGGCGAAGGCGGCGGTGGCGACGGCGAGCGTCACGCCGCCGCCGAAGGCGTAGGGACCGTAGGTGGCGGGGTCGGTCTGCAGACCCCGCGCGACGCCGAACGCCGCGGCGACCGCCGCCACCAAACCGAACGCCAGCGCCAGCCGGCCCCAAGCCGATTCCGGCGACGGCTGCGCGACGACGGCCGGGGTCGACCGGGCGACGGCGTCGGGAACGAACCGCTTGCTGGACGGCGGGACGACGACGGGAGCCTCGACGGCGGCCAGCGCCGGACGGACGGACGAGTCCAAAGTCAACTGCAAGGCGTCGGCCAAATCACGGTAGGCGCGGCCGGCGGTGGAATGGTCGACGAACGTGGCCACGGGCCAGGAATCGAAGACCGCCCGCGGTACTTCGGGGTCATACGGAACAATGGTCGAAAGCAGCGCCGGCCCCAACTGCGGCCGCAGTTCGTCGATCCAACCGGGCGCGGTCGATTGGCCGTAGGGCATCGTCAAGACGACCCCCGCCGGCACCCCGCCGGTGACGGGATTGCGCATCAGTTCCACGAGCGCAGGTAGGGTGCGAAGCGCCAGCGGTTCGGCGCGGACGACGAACAACCACTCGCGGCCGGGCGTGGCCAACGGCCGCAATGAATCGCCTTCCAGCCGGGGGGCGTCGACGACCAAGAGGTCGTAATCGGTCGCCCAATGGGCCTGGCGGAGCACGCCGGAAAGCAGCATCGGGTCGATGACGAAGCCGGCGACGTCTTCGTAGGGGGTGAGATAGTCGACGTTCGGGGCCACGCCGGGAATGAGGAAGCCGACGGAATGAACGCCGAGTCCGGCCAACGCGCGGCGGGAGGGGGCTTCGACGGCTCCCAGCAACGCGGCGACGCCGCGGGCGGGGTCGCCGTCGACGATGAGCACCCGTCGGCCGGCCGCCGCCGCGATCGCCGCCAGATTAACGGCCAGGGTGGTCCGGCCGACGCCTCCCTTGGACCCGGCGATAATAAGCGTTCGCAACGGTCGACTCACTTTGCAGCTTGCGGACGAAGAAAGTCGGGCCGCGGGCGGAGCGATCCGAGCGGCCGTCTTAGTGTCAAGGGGGGGCGTCACCCGACGAAGGCGAGGCCCGCCAATCGGGCCGCCGCGGCGTCGAAGACGTCGATCGCGGGTCCGGCCGGCGGCGGCGCGCCGGGGGTGAGCACCCAGTCGCCGAGACCGGGCTGCCACGGCGCGGGATCGTCGACCGCCAACGACTGCGGCCGGCCGCGCAGCAGTTCCAACACCCGCGGCTCGACCGGATCGTCGGCGTGGTACATGCCGACGAACAGGCCCAGGAAAGCCCTCGTTGGACGGTTCGTGCCTTGCAGCCAAGCAGCGGCCGCCGGCAGCGTCCGCAGCGCGAACGGGTCGGCGGCGGTCGTCAGGATCACGCCGTCGGCCTGTTCGAGAAGGTCGCGGGCCGTCGGACTGCTCAAGCGCGGACCGTCGACCACCATGAGGGAAGCGTCGGAATCGGGAAGCCGGCCGTCGTACAGCGGTTCGACGACGACGTTCGGCCAGGGGCAGCGGCCGGCGTCGTCGCAGGCGGTCGCAAGGGCGGCCTGCTGCGAGTCGGCGTCGACGAGTTGAACCGTCGTTCCCCGTCGCCCCAGCGCGTACGCCAAGCACAAGGCGGCCGTCGTCTGGCCGACGCCTCCTTTGTGGCTCGTCAATAGAAGTATGAACGGCCTCGCCACCGCTGGTTCCTTGTTCCGCCGAGTCTTCTTACACGCTTGTCTTAGTGATGGTGCGTCGCGAAGGATCAGCGCCCTTCTTAAGACGGACTTCCGTTCGACCGAAATTGATCGGTCGCGGGAGGTCCGTTTCAGTCGCCGAAGTCGGAAAAGAAGCCTTCCACCGTTTCCCCGGCGGCGTCCGGGCCGAAATTGCGCCGGGCCGGCGGGTCGTCCAACGGGACTTCGGCGTCGGACGCGGGCCGGGGCGGTCGGTCGTCGGCCGGCCGTTCGGGGACGGGAAACGACGGACGCAACGGCGCGGAATCGAAGGCAGCCATCATCGGCGGCAGGTCGATGCCGACGTCTTCGTCGTCATCCGACGCCGGTTCCGCGATCGGGGACGCGGATACGCTCAGCCCCAACATCGGCGACAGGTCGATGCCGAAGTCTTCGTCGTCATCCGACGCCGGTTCCGCGATCGGGGATGCGGATGCG
Organism: Planctomycetia bacterium; assembly: GCA_051648425.1. Classification (GTDB taxonomy): domain Bacteria; phylum Planctomycetota; class Planctomycetia; order Kolteriales; family Kolteriaceae; genus JBOFFD01. Next base: position 3,344 of record JBOFFD010000125.1, on the reverse strand, counting down.
CTCAGCCCCAACATCGGCGACAGGTCGAAGTCTTCGTCGGCGTCGTCGAAGGTCGGCGACGACACTTCCTCGGGGACCGGCGGCGCCGGCGGCTCGGCGACGATCGGGGCCGCGACCGCCGCCAAGGCTTGTTTCATCCAGGTGGAGCTCGACGGCGGCGGCCGCCAGCCCACTTCGGTCGGCACGCTGTCCGGCGGTTCATCGACCACGACCGGCGCGGGGGCGACCGGCGCGGCGACGGCGACGAACGGCGTCTTGCACCAATCCCAGTCGAGCGGCGGTTCAATCGCCGCCGTTTCCATCACGGGGGTGGAAGGCTCGACCGTTTCGGAGACCGGCGGCTCGAAGGCGGGCGGTTCGATGGGCTCGATGGATGGAACAGCCTCGGGCGGCGTCGGCAGCCCGGTGATCGAGGCGAAGCGCGGCGAAACCGTGACCGCCGCCGGCTGGGGCAGTTCTTCGGGAACGTACCGAATCGAATCCGGCACGTCGACGACGAAATCGAACGAATCGGGAGGAATCGGGAGCTGTTCGGCAGGGAGGGCGGGCTCGGCGGTCGTCGTCTCCACGGCGACACCGACGGCGGGCGTCGGCAGGCCGGTCAAGGATGCGAAACGCGGCGAGACCGTGACATCCGGCGGCGGTAATACTTGAGGGATGTAGCGGATGGAATCGGGCACGTCGCCGATGAAGTCGAACGACGTCGGGGGAACCGCGATTTCTTCCGGCGAAAGTTCGGCGGCGGCAGGCGAAACCGGCGCGGCGTCGACGGGCGGTGGGGAAGGCTCGGCCTGGCTCGTCGAACGGATGTCGGTGAGGTTTCCGACCTCGTTCGCGACCAAGCCGATTCCCTCAACGACGACCAATTCCGGCGGCGACGGTTCCAGGGCCGTCGACGCCAAGGTGGCAACCAGATGCGGTGGCGCTGCTTGGTTCGACGCCATGGACGCCGGGCTGTCGCCGAGGGGTCCGTCGAACATCGAAAAGACGCCGCCGAACGGTTCTGCTTCCTCAACGGCGGTCGGCGGGGGAGTGACGGGAAGCACGTTCGCCGCGACGACGTCGACCGGCAGCGTGGCGGAGGGCGGCTGGTCGAAGGCCGGGGCGGCGTCGGCGGCGTCGGGATCGGTTTCCAAGACGTCCCAATTGACGTCGGAGACCGAGCGGGTGCCGTCCAGAAGCACGGAATCGGGGGCCATGGGCGATCGGAAGACGCCGGCGCGTCGCAAGGAAAGGGTGGGCCGGCGTTGCATGGGATTGACCGGGCGCATTGGTGGAATGACCGGGGCGGCGGTGCGACGGCGGCCGGTGGCGTCGAGAGGCACGACCGCCGGTTCGGGGGGCGGGGCAACTTCTTCAAACAGGTTCCAATCGACGGCGTCGAACGACGCTTGGCCGGGAAGTGCGTTGGAGGCGGCCTGGTCGAGATCGGCGACCGGGGCGGGCGCCCGCACCCGAGCGGCGACGATTTCGTCGACCGAGCGGAGCATGCCGCCCAGGATGCTGAGGGCGGGCGTCCACTGCTCGGCGTCACGAGCGACGAGGCGGCGCCAATGGTCCGGGCCGGGGTCGGCGGGCCGTCGCGAGAAAACGCCGGAATCGGCGCCGTCGCCGGAGCCGCCGAAAAATGAGCCGATGGACCCCCAAAGGCCGCCGGCGCTTTCGTCAGTCTGCGTCGTCCGCCCTGTCGCCACCAAACAAACCCCCTCTGACGCGGTAGGGCCGCGCGGACGATGGAAAATAGTCCGCGAGACTTCCGAATCAAACCCCGCCGACGCCGACCAGCGGGCGGAGGTGCAGCCAGTCAACATCTTTGTGCCGAGTCAAGACGGCGACGACGTCGCGGTCGACGGCGAAGCCGCGAATCTCGGCGCCCGTGGCCTGGACCTTGGCGATGGCGATCGGCGTCGTCTCGCCGGGGGGCCATCGCCAAACGCCGCCGGCGGCGTCCACCCCGAACAAAGACTCGTCGCGGCGGCGATCGGTTGCGGGCGCGGACAACAAAGTCACGTCGCCGGGGGCGGTCAGACGCTTCCATTCCCGCTTCGTCGGCGAGTAAAGAAAGAGGCCGAACGCACCATCTACCAACATTTGAAGATACAACACGTCGGGGCCGCAGCAACCCATATCCCAGCAGGAACCGGGCAAAGGGACGGTGTCGAGGATCGTACCGTCGGCGCCGGCGGCCAGCAGACGAGGCTGCAACGGACCTTCGGCGAAAAAGACGCGGCCGTCTTCGTCGAAGGCGAGGATGGGCCGGACCCCGTAGGAACGCACCATTCTCGTCCAAAGGGGCGCCGACCAGTCGCGGCCGTGATGGAAGAAGAGGCGGTCGTGGGCGATGCAGGCGAAAGCGTCGGAGTCGTCGGGAAGCCGGCCGAAGGCGATGTTCTGGACGCCGCCGGGCAGCCGGACGACGAACTCGAAACGGCCGTGGCGGTCGCGGCGGACGGCCTGGGTTTTTTGCAGATAGACCGGGCGGCCGACTGGAGATTCGACGAGGCCGGCCAGTTCGCCGAATTCGTTCGACGGCAGCGACAAATGGCCGGCGGCGTCGATGCGTTGGACGGAACGCGGGCCGGCCGCGACGAAGCCGGGTTCCGCGGAGCCGCCGGCGTCAATGCAGAGCCATTCGGTGGTGAGGCGGCCCAAACGAAGATCGTGGGAGGCGGCGAGCGGGGTCGACTCGGTCGGCTCTTTCCGGCGCCGAAGGCTTGACGGCGGCGGGCCGGAAGCCGGCGGCGATTGGGTCGAAACGGGCGGCCTCGGTTTGAGGGAACGGGCGCGGGACGAGGCGGGCAGGTCGGCACCGTCGACCGGGTCGGCGGCGAACGGATCGTCGCCGCGATGCAGGACGGCGAACCAATCGGCGACGACGGCGGCGTCGGCTGGGCGCTTTTTGTGGTTCTTCTCCATCAAACGTTCGACCAGGCGCCGCCAGGAGGGGGGCGTCGATGGGTCGAAGACGGGGATTTCCGAGAAGTGGCGCTGCGCGACGATGTGCGGCGGACCGAGGAACGGCGGCCGACCGTGCAACAATTCGTAGGCCAGAATGCCAACGGCGTAGAGGTCGCTCTGCGGAAAGGCTTGGCCGACGAACTGTTCCGGGGCCATGTAGGCGGGGGAGCCGGAAAGCAAGGCCGGCTGGGGGCCGCCGTCGGACCCGCTGGGGGGACGGGTCAGGCCGAAATCGACCAGCTTGACGTCGGCCCGGCCGACGGGGTCGCGGTGTTCGGCGTCGAACAGGATGTTTTCGGGCTTGAGGTCGCGGTGGACGAGGCCGTGGAGGTGGGCCGCCGCCAGCGCCAAGCAGACTTGACGAAGCGTGCGGGCGGCGTCGGCGC
>JBOFFD010000124.1:0-7080 GCA_051648425.1 Planctomycetia bacterium | reverse complement strand
CAGGTCGGCGCGGGCCGGAGCCCCCTGCAACAAACCAGCCACCACCAACGCCACGACGGCCGAGATTCTGCGCAACATCGATTCTCCTTTGGGAAAGCAGACTCCCGGCGGACTCTTCCACAAGTCCGCGCCGGAGTTTAGCCAAACCGTTTCACCACCGACCGGATGTCAACGAGGAACAGCGCGGCGGCCCAAAGGCTTCATCGAGGATAGTCATGGTGTTTCGCGATCGAGCGTCGGCGTGCAAGCCGTTCCCGTCGGAAGGCCGAACGAAACGCCTCATTGCACGGGAGGCGATTCGATTCAACCTTCTTCCGTGAGTCCGACACGAAGATCGGTCTCAAAGACGCGGTGGGCTATAGCGAGGTCTGAAATCCACACAAGGCGAAGTTGACGGCGTGCCGAGCATTTTTTGCGAAGGACAGAATGAGGTCGAGGGGTGAAGAGAAGGGCGGCGTTTGCGATGGCGTAGTTATCGGCGGAAACGGCCGCCGGGTTCACCAGGAACCTCTTGGCGGGCAAACGATTCTTGAGGCGTCCGCCCGAAGTGTCGGCGGAATCAACATGCGGGTGGCTTCGCTGCCTGATGAGGCCGGGCGTGGTTTCCCAGACGCCGTCGCCTTCGTCCGCCAAAGTGTGCCAGTTCCAACCGCCGGTTTTAGTCTGCGCGTACGCCATCCGCTGCCGGACCCGTCGTAACGAACCTTCGACGTCGCCGCCCAAATCCTGCGCCTGCCACAACGCCATGACGGCGAGCTGCGTTTGCACCACTCCCCCCAGCGAGTCGGCGGCGGCGGGCCGTTCGTCGACGTTGCGCGCCTGATCGGGCGTCAACTTCGGCAGGGCGCCGTCCCAACCGCCGGCGGCGGTCTGACCGGATCGGAGTTTCGTCGTCAATCGCCGCACCAACTGGCGGTCTTCGATCCGGCCGATCCGCGCTAGAAGAATGGTCGCCATCGCCACGCTGTAGGTGTCACGCTCGGCGACGACGTTGTTGCGCACATACTTCAGCGCCGACCGCATCCGCGGGTCGCTGGCCAGGGCGCCGCTTTCGTACAGCGCCAGCGCCGTGTGGGCGGTCATGCCCAACGTCTTGTCTTCCAGGGTGCCGCGAACAGCCAACGGCCGTCTTCTTCCTGCTGCGACCACAGCCACTCGACCCCGCGGTCGACGGCCCCTTTGACGGCCGCCGGCTCGGGCGCGGCGAAGCAGGGCGGGACGACGGTCCCCAACCAAGCCATGGCGGCGAGTGCGAAGACCGGTCAGCGGGAGGTCATGCGGAGATGCATAGACGGGTTCCTTTGGACAGGCAGGGAAAGGCTGAAGGACGAACTGACGACGGCGTCGAATCGGCGGGACTGACTCAAACGGTTTTCTACGACTCGCCGCCGACCGTCAATCACGCGGTGATCCGACCGACGCCGGTTGGCGGCCGCCCTCGGGTCGCGCCGAGGAATCAATCATCGCGTGGGCCGGCCGTGCCGAAACAATAAAGGGGCGACGGCGGTCGACGCCGACGTCGTCCTCCTCCGAAATCCGTTCGATTCGGCCCTTGAGGCGCCGGGGCGCTGCTTGCAAAATCGCTGGACCTGGAGTAGACAGACCCTGGGGAAGCGGTATACCTCGCCCGAACAGAGACAGAACGGGCGGTCGCTCTTCCGGTACGCGGATACAGCATCAGCATCGGCGATCGTACGACATCAGGAGGAATCGAACGTGGCGAACGTCCAGAACGTGCAAGAACGAGTGATCGAAATCATCGCCGAGCAGATGGGCGTCAGCAAGGAAACCATCCGCGCCGAAACGTCGTTCGTCAACGATCTCGGCGCCGACTCGCTCGACCAAGTCGAATTGCTGATGGAACTCGAAGAAGAGTTCGACATCACGATTCCCGACGACCAAGCGGAACAGATCCAAACCGTCGCCGACGTGGTGCGGTACATCGAGGAGCATGTGTGATTCATGCCAGGGCCAAGACGGCGAGTGGTGATCACGGGCATGGGCGCCCTGACGCCGCTCGGCGGCGATCTTCCCGGATTCTGGGAGGATTTGTGTGCCGGGCGGAGCGGCATCGGCACTCTTGAGCGGTTCGACGGTAAACGATTGAAGGTCCACTGCGCCGGGGAAATCAAGGATTTCCAGCCGCAGCCCTACATCGACCCCCGCGAAATGAGACGGCTGGATCGTTTTTCCGCCTTCGCGCTCGTCGCCGCCGCCAAGGCGGTCGAAGACGCAGGCCTTTCCTTTGGCGACGAAGACGTCGAGCGGTGCGGCGTCATGCTCGGCAGCGCCGTAGGCGGCCTCGCCGTCTTCGACGAAGCCTACGAGAAGTTGCACGTCGACCCGACGCGCCTTTCGCCTCTGCTCATTCCGCGCATGATGGTCAACGCGGCCAGCGGCCACGTCTCCATCCGCTTCGGTCTGCGCGGCCCCAACAGCGCCATCGCCACCGCCTGCGCCTCGGCCTCCAACGCCATCGGCGACGCCTACAAGGCGATCCAACGCGACGACGCCGACATTATGGTCACCGGCGGCAGTGAAGCCGCCGTCACCCCGCTCGGCCTCGCCGGCTTTGCCGCCATGCGCGCCCTCTCGGCCCGCTCCGACGACCCCACCCGCGCCAGCCGGCCGTTCGATCGCGACCGCGACGGCTTCGTCCTGAGCGAAGGCTCCGGCATCCTCGTCCTGGAAGAACTCCGCCACGCCCAGCGCCGCAAGGCCCGCATCTACGCCGAGGTCGTCGGCTACGGCTCCAGCGCGGACGGCTTGCACATCGCGGCCCCCGACCCCACCGGTCGCGGCGCCGGCCGCGCCATGCAGGCCGCACTCGCCGACGCCCGCCTCAACCTCGACGACGTCGCCTACGTCAACGCCCACGCCACCGGCACCACTTTGGGGGATCGCGCCGAGACCACCGCCCTTAAATACGTGTTCGGCCCGCACGCCCGCCGCCTCTGGATCAGCAGCACCAAAAGCGCCATCGGCCACCTCCTGGGCGCCTCCGGCGGCGTCGAACTCATTGTCACCGCGCTCGCCATCCACCACGGCGTCGTCCCGCCCACCATCAACCTCGACAATCCCGACCCGGAGTGCGACCTCGACTACGTCCCGCACCACGCCAGGCCGCTGCACTTGCAGTACGCCCTGTCCAACAGCTTCGGTTTCGGCGGCCACAACGCCTGCTTGGTGCTCGCCGCCATGCCGCGCACCGCCGCCCAGGCCCGCGCTCGCGCCGCCGCCTAACGCACGCCGCCGGCGGATTTCCTTCGATTCGCCCCTCGACGCCCCGTCGCTTCGCCTACAATCTCCGTCCCACTGCGACGGAAGCTACGGCCGTTGAACCGCCTTAGCGACTTGTGGTCGATTCGATCTCTTTTCTTCATCCCCGACGGGAGCCTGCATTGGCTGATGGTCTCAACGCCGCCCAAAGCGAGGCGGTCGCCACGCTGCGCGGGCCGCTGCTGGTGCTGGCCGGCGCCGGCACCGGCAAGACGCGGGTCATCACCGTCCGCATCGCCAACCTCGTCCGTCACGGCGTCGTTCCCGGCCGCATCCTCGCCCTCACGTTCACCAACAAAGCCGCCCGCGAGATGCGCGACCGCACCTTGAAACTGCTTGGTAAAAAACTGGATAATCCGCCGTGGATCGGCACGTTTCATTCGCTGTGCGTGCAGGTGCTGCGCCGCGAAATCCACCTGCTGGGCTATTCCCGCCAATTCACCATCTGCGACCGCGGCGACCAGGAATCGCTCGTCCGCAAGGCGCTGCGCGAAGCTAAGATCGACGCCGGCTCCATCAAGCCGGCGGTCGTCCTGGGAATCATCAGCCGATGGAAGTCGCACGGGCTGCGGCCGGAACAAGCCGCCGGCGAAATCCACGGCGAGACCGAACGACTGTCGTCGCTTGTGTACGGTAAGTACCAAGTCTATCTGAAGTCGGCGGGCGTCTTGGATTTCGACGACCTCTTGCTTTGCACCGAGGAACTGTTCCGCGTCCACCCGGAGGCGCTGGCCCGCGAACAGAAACTGTGGGACCATCTCTTAGTCGACGAATACCAAGACACCTCGGCCAACCAGTTCCGCATCTTAAAGGCGCTGGCCGCCCCCCACCGCAACATCTGCGTCGTCGGCGACGACGACCAATCCATTTACGGTTGGCGCGGCGCCGAAGTGAAAAACATCTTGCAGTTCGACCGCGAATTCCCTGGCGCCAAAGTGGTTCGGCTCGAGGAAAACTATCGCTCCTGCCCCAATATTCTAAGATTGGCCAACCAGCTCATTCAGTGCAATCGAGAACGGCACCCCAAGGAACTGAAAGCGTCGCGGCCGGTGTACGACGAACCCCGTTTCGCCCGCTACGTCGACGAAGTGGCCGAGGCCGAGGCGGTCGTCTCCGACCTTTCGGCGACGGCCTACAAGGAAAAAATGCCGTATTCCGCCTTCGCCATCCTCTTCCGCACCAACGAGCAGCCGCGCCTCTTTGAAAAGGAACTGCGCGCGAAACAGATTCCGTACCTGCTCGTCGGCGGCTTTTCCTTCTTCGACCGCCGCGAAGTGCGCGACGTCTTGGCTTACCTGCGGGTGTTGGCGAACCCGGCCGACGAAGTCAGTCTGTTGCGGATTCTGAACACGCCGCCGCGCGGACTGGGACCGGCCGTCGCCGAAAAACTGGTCGCCAAGGCGGTCGACGCCGGCAAGCCGGTGTGGGAGATCTTACCCGACGCCCTCGCCGCCAAAACCTTCGGCGCGAAGAACACCGCCGCGCTGCAATGGTTCGTTCAGACGATCGAAAAACACGGCGCCATGTACACCCGCCCGATCAGACCGGGCGAAACGACGTTGGCGGACCGCATCCGCAAGTTCTTAGACGTCGTGTCTTACAAAGAAGAAATCGAACGGCTCTACGACGAACCCGAAGACCGACAAAGTCGGTGGGACGCCCTCGGCGAACTGCTCAACATGATTGCGCAATACGAAGATCGCGCCGACGAACCGACGCTGATGGGGTTTCTGGAACAGGCGACGCTGTCGGCCGACGATACGAAGAACGACGACGACGGGAAGAAAGACGCCGTCCGACTGATGACGCTGCACAGCGCGAAGGGGCTTGAGTTTCCGCACGTCTACTTAGTCGGCATGGAGGAGGGCCTCTTGCCGCACGAGCGAAGTCTTAGGACGTCGGACGGCGTCGCCGAGGAACGACGGTTGGCGTACGTCGGCGTCACCCGCGCCCGCGACCGCCTGACGCTGACCCGCGCGACGACCCGCAAACGGTTCGGCCAAGCCTGCCAGGCGACGGCGTCGCGGTTCCTGCCGGAGATGTTCGGCAAAGCGCCCGGTCAAGCCGGCGCCGACAAGCCCGGCGCCTCGCCGATCGACGAACCGACCGCCCCGCGCCCCGCCGGCGACGGCCGCGCCCTGAACCGCGGCTTCACGAAAAACCGCCATTTCCGCAAGCCGTAGGCTACGGCGCCGTCGGTCCACCTTCGCGGATCAGCAGCATCGGATCCTTGGGATCGGGGACGCTCGGCGCTACGCCCATTTCGGTGGGCTTAGGATCTCGCTTTTTGCCGTCGTTGGTTTCGACGAACATCTTGCCGCCGTTCCACGCCAGCTTGATTTCGATGTTCTTCGCCGCCCCGGTCAGCTCTTGCGTCAGGCCGGAGGTGTTGACTTTGGCGTAGTCCTTCGGCGCCCCCCAGAGCGTCGCGCTCGGTCCGACCGACCGCGACGCGACGACTTCGATTTGGTGCGAACCGAGGCGGCAGCCGTCGTCTTTTTCATAGGTCGTCAACGTGAAACTACCGTCCGGCGCGAGGACGCCGTAGGCAGGACGGCCTTCCGCGGGAACGAACTGCACCGCACCGAACGAAAGGGGGGCGCCGTCGATCGTGACCCGCCCGGAGACGGGAACGAGGTGCGCTCCGCGGCCGCATCCGGCTCCCAAGAGCGCTCCGCAGGCCGCGACGAAGAGAATCGGCGATTTCCACATCGGATTAGAACTTCCCCGGGGCTTCGCCGCCGCTGCGGGTGGAGGCGGCGCGATAGACGGCCAGCGACACGTCGTCGCTGATGAACTGAACGTGCCCGTCGCCGAAGACCGCATTGATACCGCCAACGTGCCGGCTGCCGAAAGCGCCGTTGATGATGAAACCGTATGGGTTCATCGTGTTAGCGCCCATGCCGGGCGGCGTATTCGGCGGGTTTTCAGTCGTCCGGTGGTTGGAAAGCTGCCGGCCGCACTCCATCCAGATGTTCAGCGATTCCTGAGTATGCGCGGCGCGGACTTCGCTGACGAACATCGTCGCCGTCAGTCCGTCCAAGATGTCTTTCACCTTGAAGTTCGACTTGTAGAAGAACATGCCGGTGTTGGCGTATTTCGGATTGTACCCCGTGCCGCCGGAAGGGCCGAGTGTCCCCGCGCTCAAGGCGTAACTGGCGGTGCCAAAGCGGAAGGAACCCTCGACGACGAATCGTTCGGAATCGTCGGAAGGGCAGATCAGCGAGCGGATCGTCCTTTCCAGGGTCGTGCTGTTCTGCGCCTGCCAGCCGATGGCGTCGCTCCGCCGGACGCTCAGGTCGAAATTGAAGCCGTCGTACGCGCCGTTCTCTTCGAGGAACGGGAAGAGCATGATGACGCCGCTGAGGCCGTTCTTCGCGAAGTTCGGATCGCCGGCGCAGACGCCCGTGGTGGCACCGTCGCAGCCCATGCGTCCCCAGGGGAAGACTTTGTTGGTGTGGAAGTAGTTCGTCATCGCCAACCCGATCTGTTTCAGGTTGTTCGAGCATTGGCTGCGGCGCGCGGCCTCGCGAGCCTGCTGGATGGCTGGTAACAGTAGTGCGATGAGGACGCCGATGATGGCGATCACCACAAGCAGTTCGATCAGAGTGAAACCCGTACGGCGGCGCATGAAACACCTCAAAGTAAGACGGCCGGCGAAAAACGAAAAACGCTGCGAAACCTAGTCCCGCATCGGTCGCGGGTGGGTGTACTTCTAGAAGTAGGCGAAAGTCTTTCTTGTTAGCCGCCGCTTTCCTCAGCGGCGCGTCCGTTGTTCGTCTTCGATCGATCGCCTAAGGG
>JBOFFD010000123.1:0-2522 GCA_051648425.1 Planctomycetia bacterium | reverse complement strand
ACGCCGACCCCGTCGTCCGCAGCGAGGTCTTGTCGGCCCTGGGACGCATCGGCGCGCCGGCGGTCGCCGCGTTGTCGCTGGCCGTCGGCGAACTGGCCGACCCCGATCCGAACGTCCGCCCGGCCGCGTGCTTCCTTCTGGGACGCCTCGGTCCCGCCGCCCGCGACGCCGCCCCGGCCCTCAAAACCGCCGCCGCCGCCGCTGAGACCGATTTCCTGCGAACCGCCTGCCATTGGGCGCTGCTGCGGGTCGCCGGCGACGACGACGCCAATGTCAAGGTCGGCCTGCCGCACCTCGTCGCCGGCCTCGCCACAGACAACCCCGCCGTGTTGCAAGAACTCGTCGACTTGTTGGGCGACCTCGGCCCGCGGGCGGCCGCCGCGGCTCCCGCGCTCATCGCGCTGGTGCAGAAAAGCGAAGTCGAGCCGTTGGTCCGCGCCGCTGGGATCTACGCCTTGTCGACCATCGCCAAGCCCGACGCGACCGTTCGCGCCGCGTTGCAGACGGCCCTCAAGGACCACGACCCCAGCGTCCGCGTCGCGGCGGCGGTGGCGGTCGCGCGGCTCTTTCCGAAGGACGTGGACGCCCTGCCGGCGCTCGTCGACCTGCTCGCCGTCGAGCTTCAGTCGAACGACCCCGTGGCCCGCCTGCAAGCGGCCGAGGGTCTCGCCTTCCTTTCCCCGTTGACGACCGCCGCCATGAAGGTCTTCGGGTCGGCGCTGCACAGCCGCGACGCCGACCTTCGCGGCCTGGTCCTGGCGACCCTAGCCGACTCCGGTCCCGGCGCGTCGCTCGTCGTCAAGGATTTGATCGCGGCCGTCGACGATTCGGCTCCTGGAAACCGGTTGCTGGCGATCCGTGTGTTGGGGGGGCTGTCGGACTTGGCGCTGGAAGCCGTCCCCGCGCTCACGACCGCCACGAAATCGAACGACCCCGCCACCCGTTACACCGCCGCCGTCGCGCTGGTGCAGGTTAAGCACGACGAAGCGCTGGCGGCGTCGCTGGCTCCTGAGTTCAGAAAGCTGCTCGAGTCTAAGTCGCGGAGCGTTCAGTTGGATGCGGCCGAGGCGTTGGCCGGCCTGCGGATCGCCGACGAACCGGCGATCGAACTGCTTCGGCAGGAAATCGCCGCCGGCGCGCCGATGAGCCGCCGCAGGGCGTTGTTCGCACTGGCCTCGCTGGGACCGAAGGCTTCAAAGGCCGTCGACGACTTGGCTCGGTTGTTGGAGAAGAACGACCCGGCGCTGCTGCCGGCCGTCTGCTACGTCGCGGGCCGTATCGGACCGGCGGCGGATAAGCTCGAACCGGCGCTGGTGAAAATCCACGCGACGGCCGAGCTGCCATTGCTGAAGACGATCGCGGCGTGGGCGCTGTTGCGGGTGTCGGCCGACGACCCGAAGATCGTCGAGCGGGTCGGCGAAGACGCCGTCGCGGGGTTGGACAGCCCGCGGCCGCCGGTGCGCTTGGAAGTGGCCGAAGTGGTCGCCGAGGCGGCGCCGGTATTGGCGAAGGTGAAGCCGGCGGTCGCCTCTCAGGCGGCCAAACGGCTCGCGGAAATGGCGGCCGGCGACCCCAGCCCGCGGGTGAAGACCGCCGCCGCCGACGCCCTGAAGAAGCTTGAAGCCGTCGGCGTCAAACCGTGACGTTCACCACCGCCGCCTGGCGGTGGATCCGCTTCATCAGGGCGGCCAGCACCCGGCCGGGGCCGATTTCGTAGAAGGCGTCGAACCCTTGGTCGAGCAGGCTGCGCATCGACCGCTCCCACTGCACCGGGGTGACGACTTGCCGGACCAGGATCGACCGTAGATCGTCGGCGTCGGGGTGCGCGACGGCGTCGACGTTCGAGATCACCGGAATCCGCGACGGCTTCAATGTCGCCGCCGCCAGCGCCGCCGCCAGCTTCTCGCAGGCCGGTTTCATGATTTCGGTGTGAAAGGCGCCCGCCACGGCCAGTCGGATCGTTTTCATCGCGCCGAATTCCTCGGCGATCCGTTCGAGCTTTTCACACGCCGCTTTCACGCCTGAAACCGCCGTGTTGCCGGGGCACAGGTAATTCGCGGGCGCGATCAGCCCTTCGGTCGACGCCGCGGCGCATAGTTCCTTCAGCTTGGCTTCGTCCAACCCCAGAACGCTGCACATGCCGCTGGGGACGGCGTCGGCGGCCGCCTGCATGCTCTCGCCGCGCGCCTGTACCACCCGAAGACCTTCCTCGAACGTCAGCGCGCCGGCGAAGACCAGGGCGGTGTATTCCCCCAGACTAAGACCGGCGGCGGCTTCACACTGGTCGACGACCTCCGGCTTCTCCAGCCGCAGCTTTTCGACCCCCGCCAAACCGGCGACGAACAGCGCCGGTTGGCTGACGACCGTCGAATTCAGACGGTCCTCCGGTCCCTCGGCGCAGACTTTCAGAAGATCGTAGCCGAGCAGGTCGGCCGCCCGATCGAACAGTTCCTTGGCGGCGGGGACGGCGGCGGCCGTTTCCTTCGCCATGCCGACCGTCTGCGCCCCTTGACCCGGAAACA
>JBOFFD010000122.1:0-2477 GCA_051648425.1 Planctomycetia bacterium | reverse complement strand
CCTTTTTTCGTTCGGGCTTTTTCCGTAGCATACACGTTCGGTATTTTCCGGGGGAACCCGACGGAACCGGTCCGAACCGGTGGATTTTAGACCCTGCGTCGAGCCGACGGCGTCCTAGATTTCGCGTAAAGCCAAGTCGCGGGACGGTTTCCGGTGCGAGTCGATGCGAACGCCGACGCGGGCGGAAAGCGGATTCATCATGCCGAAAATGAAGTCGAAGAAGTGCCTCGCGAAACGGTTCAAGATTACCGGCACCGGCAAAGTCATGAAGATGCAGTGCGGCAAGAGCCACCGCATGGTGAGCTTCACCGGCAAGCGCGTCCGGCAGTTGCGCGGCAAGACGATCGTCGGAAACGCCTTGGCCAAACGCATCAAGCGCGGCATGCTCTGCAGCTGACTTCCGTTCCCGCGAACCTTCGACCACACTGAACCATTACGCCGAAAGACGAGTAGTAGACTATGGTACGCGCCGTCAAGGGAGCCGCGCGACGGCAGGCTCTCCGCCGCTTGTTCAAAGCGACCAAGGGATACGTCGGCGGCCACCGCCGCCTGCTTCGCACCGCCAAAGTGGCGATTCTTCGCGCCGGCGTGTTCGCGTTCCGCGACCGCCGCGTGCGTCGCCGCGAGCTGCGCAAGCTCTGGATCATCCGCATCAACGCCGCCTGTCGGCAGCGCGGCGGCCGCTACAGCACCTTCATCAACGGGCTGGCGATCGCCAACGTCGAAGTCAACCGCAAGATGATGGCCCACATCGCCGTCGTCGACCCGGTCGCCTTCGACAAGCTGGTCGAAATCTCGAACGCCGCGTTGAAGTCGGGCGTCCGCCGGTCGGAGCAAATCCTCGTCCGCCTCGGATCGGGTATGTCGGCCGTCGGCGCCGTGACCGAATCGTCGCCGAGCTGAGTGTTTCATTGATTCGTCCGTGACTGAAGATGCAGCGGGTCGCTCCGGAAAGAGCGGCCCGTTTCGTTTCTGGTCAATCTCTCGAATCGTCGGCCGGAGGAATCCTTCGATCGTGATCGACGTCCCCCGCGAACCCGTCGAAGTCGAACTGTCTCGCATTGACGTGGCTGGTTGGTCGATTCGCACGTCGAACCGGCGGGAAGGCGATGCCGCGATGGCGATGATTCCCAACCTTTGGCGACGCTTCCAACTCGGTGAAACCGCCGACTTGGTCTTGCGGCGACGAACGCCCGGCGACTCCCCCGGCGTGGGTGAAGTGGTCGCGGTCTACTCGGCGTACGAGTCCGACGTGAACGGCGACTACACGCTGACGGTCGGTCTGCCGACCCCCGACGACGCCGAGACGCCGGCCGGGCTGACCCGGACGAACGTCGCCGCCGGCCGGTATCTGCGGTTCCTGGCGAAAGGTCCGCTCCCCGACGCCGTGATTATGGCGTGGCGCGAAGTCTGGGCTTACTTCGCCGGAGCCACCCTGTACCGGCGGACGTACACGACCGACTTGGAAGTGTACGGACCGGGGCCGGTGGTCGAAATCTATATCGCCGTCGGTGCGACGACGGCCGACCCCGCGAGGGCGTGATGGCGGAACCGATGGTGGATTTGGCGGAGGCGTCGAGCCGTATGACGGCCGCCCGCGACGCGGTGCTGGCCCTGATCGCCGCCGGCAGTCTCGACGACGCCAAGTCGAAGTATCTCAGTCAGAAGGGCGAGTTCCGCCAACTGCAAAAACTGTTGGGACAGGCCTCCCCGGCCGATCGGCCGACCCTTGGCAAAGTCTTTCACGAAGCCAAGACCACCGCCGAAGCCGCTTATGAAGCGGCCGTCGCCGGCGTCGGCCCGAAGACGCCCGCCGGCCCCACGTTCGATTTTCTGCCCGCGCTGCCCGCCCCGCGCGGCGGTCGGCATCCGCTCGTCCAAACCATCGACGACGTCGCCGCCATCTTCGGTCGGATGGGTTTCCGCCGCGTCGGCGGCCCGGAAATCGAAGACGTCCACCACAACTTCGTCGCGCTCAACATCCCTGCCGACCACCCGGCCCGCGATCCGCGCGACAACTTCACCATCACCGACGACCTGCTGCTGCGCAGTCAAACCAGCACCGTACAGATTCGCGTCATGGAGTCGGAACCGCCGCCGCTCCGCATCATTTCGATCGGCCGGGTCTACCGCCCCGACCAACTCGACGCCACCCACGCCCCGATGTTCCATCAGGTGGAAGGGCTGCTCGTCGACGAAAGCGTCACGCTCGCCGACCTTAAAACGACGCTTCGTTTGTTCACGCGGGCTTACCTCGGCGAAGACGTCGCCATCCGCTTCCGGGCGTCGTTCTTCCCATTCACCGAGCCGTCGATCGAAGTCGATATGCGCATGACGCTGGCCGACGGCCGGGAACGCTGGGTCGAACTCGGCGGCTGCGGCATGGTCGACCCCGCCGTCTTCGAGGCGGTCGGCGTCGACCCGGAACGCTACACCGGTTTCGCTTTCGGCCTTGGCGTCGAACGGTTGGCCATGCG
>JBOFFD010000121.1:0-5933 GCA_051648425.1 Planctomycetia bacterium | reverse complement strand
GGAAAACCCGCATCATGCAAGACCTGACGGCCCGCCCGCCGGCGCTGATCTTCATCGGCGAGAAGCCGTTCGGCGCCTTGGCCGCCTTCCTGGAAGAAAACTACGTCACCGAAACCCCGCCGTTCCAACTCGAACACCTGCAAGGCCGCGGCCTCTACCTCCACCGCCCCTGGGCCGCCAATATCCCCCGCGAGCAATGGCCGAGGTGAGGGCCGACTTTTCTACAGATCCTGAACCGAGACCGAACTCGACAAGCCGCTGCAGGGTTTCACGATCGACGTCATGGCGGGGACGTGGCTAGTCAAGCGAATCGAGCAACACCGCGAACGCCGCGTCGATCGACGCCGCCGACAACCGGCCGGCGATCGCCAATTCCCGCTTGTAGGTTCCCCAACACGATTCCATGAAGGCGTTGTCGTAGCACTCGTCCGCTCGACTCATGCTCTGGACCATCCCGGCTCGTCTGAGCACCGCCCGGTAGGCGTTCCCCGCATACTGGCCGCCCCGGTGTCGCTGTGATGGATCAGCCCCGCCGCCGGTCGGCGGCCGCGGATCGCCTGACGCAGCGCGTCGAGCACCAACGACTCGGCCATCGTCGCCGCGATCGACCAGCGGTAGAGGAGGTTGGGCGCGGAAAGCCCGAGCCGCCGGGCGACGTCGACGGCGGCGTATCCGTCGAGCAGCACCTGGACGGCTTCGCGGCGAAACTCCTCCGAAAAACGCCGACGAGGACGAGGGGTCGTTGCGGTCGAAGGCAGTGGTTTCTTGGCCATGACGGACTCCGTTGCTTCCGGCCATCGTAAGCATTCGGCTTGTCCGTCAAACCGTCAGCACCCCAGACAGTGGAAGAGGGTTTTAGCGGTCGGAACGACGCGGCGAGTCAAAGACTTGGGCCGTGTTCACGGTTGGCGTGCCAGAAGGCGACGACGTCGAGGTGCTGTCCGTGCGTTCGGTAGTAGATGAAGTAGCGAATTCGTGAAAGATACAGCCGGCGAGTCGTCGGGTCTTTGGCGTTTTCGACCAGCGTGCCGACGCCGGGTTGGTCGGCCATCGCGTCGAGGGCGGCCGCCAGGTCGGTGCGAACCGCGCCGGGCGCCGCCAAACGGTTTTCGCTCCACCAAAGCGGCGGCGGCGTCGATCTGCCGTTCCGCTCGCGGCTTAATGCGGACGATCAGTGGCATGGTCAGCCGTACTTCCGAAGTTTTTCCAGAACCTCCGCGCCCGGAATTCCTTCCTCCTGGTCGGCTTCGTCGAGGGCTTCTTCTAGCTCGACTTGCAGCGCGGGGGGCAGGCGGACCGTCGCCGAGGCTTCTTTGACGAAGACGGCGACTTCCGTGCCTTCCGGTAGCGTGGCGCCTTGCAGCACAATCTTGCCGTCGACGACGGTGCCGGGGACGACTTGCATGATGATCGCTCCGTTTGGCGGTGCGGCCGGCGAACGCCGCCGGCGGCTTCGGCAGTTTACTCGAGCTTGGAATGGTCCGCAAGCGCGGGCCGGGGGACGCAAGCAACCTGTAGGCCGGGACTATCCGCTGTCCGCACAACAGTTTTGATGCCGGTTGGACCAAATTTCGGGTCTTCGACACTCGCGGCGGCGGCAGAATCTGTCGTTTCGGCTACAATCATCAAAAGGGTTGATCTGAGCTGGGGCGGCGGCGGATTGTTCGTCGGTCTTCGCCGAGATTCACGGTCGACTTCATTGGGACGCCTTCATGGATACGTCGCCGAAAGCGCGACCCGCCGACCAAGCCGCCGCCGTCAAGGCGACCGGCGGGGTCGACGCGGACGTCAGTCAAAACAAGGCCGTCAGCGCCATCGACCTGCACTTTTGCCGGGCGATGGGCATGCTGGGCGGCGTCACCGGGCCGAACGCCGAGTTGGAAGCCCTACTGCGGCGGCGTCTGACGCTCGCCACCGGCATCTTGGCCGGCGGCTTCTTCGCGTACATGGTCCGCGGCTTCTTCTACGCGCCGATCGACCGCATCGATCCGTTCGTCGCCGTCGTCCTGCGGGACGTCACGACCGTCGTTCTGGTCGGCCTCACCGGCTTGCTGCTCACGGCGAAGGACTTGTGCCTAGCCCGGCTGCGCGGCATCGAACTGACCGTCTTCGGCATGGCGGCCGCCTTCTTCCTAGTGTTGCAGTCGACGCACGGCGTCTTCTGCTGCGCCCTCGGCGACCGCGCCTGGCTGCAAGTGTTCGCCGCCACTTCGTGCCTGCCGTGGATTTCGCTGGTGTCGACCTACGGCCTGTTCATTCCGAACACCAGCCGTCGCGCGACCGCCGTGATTTCGATCATGGTCTTTCTGCCGATCTTCAGTTGGCTTTCGTTGGCGTGGAACCACCCGCCGTTCTTCCATCTGCTGTTCGCCGACGGCCAGTTGTCGCAGATGTTGCTTTGGCTGGCGATCCCGGCGGCGTCGGCCATTTACGGCTCGATCCGGATCGGGGCGTTGGAGCAGGAGGCGGCCGAGGCCCGCAAGCTGGGGTCTTACACCCTCGGCCGGAAGCTGGGGGCCGGCGGCATGGGCGAGGTGTATTTGGCCAGCCACGAAATGCTGAAGCGGCCGTGCGCCATCAAGCTGATCCACGGCGCGCGCAGCGACGATCCCAAAGCGCTCGCGCGGTTCGAGAGCGAAGTACAGACGACCGCCAACCTGACGCACCCGAACACCATCGACGTGTTCGACTTCGGTCGGACGGCCGACGGCACCTTTTACTACGTCATGGAGTACCTGCCGGGGTTGAACCTGCAAGACTTGGTGCGCGAACACGGTCCGCTGCCGCCGGCCCGCGTGGTCCATTTCCTGCGGCAGGTGTGCGGCGCGCTGCAGGAAGCCCACGGCCAAGGCCTCGTCCACCGCGACATCAAGCCGGGCAACATCTTCGCCACCCAACGCGGGGGCGTCTACGACGTCGCCAAGTTGCTCGACTTCGGTCTGGTGAAGTCGACCGGCCCGCGGGCGGACGGAGACGTCGAACTGTCGACCGACGGCATGGTGATCGGCACGCCATTGTACGCGGCCCCCGAAATGACGATGGACGACCAGACGCTGGACGCCCGCAGCGACTTGTACTCGCTGGGGGCGGTGGCGTACTACCTGCTGACGGGCCAGCCGGTCTTCCTGCACGACAAGGCGATTCGGGTGTTGTTCGCGCACGTCAACGAAAAGCCGACGCCGCCGTCGCACCGGGTGACGGGCATCCCGGCCGACTTGGAAGAAATCGTCCTGAAATGCTTGGCGAAGAACCGCGACGACCGGTTCGGGTCGGCGCGAGAGTTGGAGAAGGCGTTGGCCGGCTGCTCGGTCGCCGACCAATGGAACGACGTCGACGCCTCGCGGTGGTGGCTGCTGGCGCGGGGCGTGGCGTCGGAAACGAAGATCGAAACGGCGAACGCCGCCCACGACGTGACAAGCGACGCCGGTCGGCCGTCGTTTTACGTTTCGGAATCGCCGGCCGTTACGCTGCCTGGACTTGCGACGGGCATGCGGTCCGCCGCGGCGGCTCCGCCATCCCACGACCCTCAATTGGCCGTCACCTCCGCGGAGTGACCGTGCTGTTCGACAGCCGCTTTCGGGCGCCGTTCGCCGAAGGACGGCCCGTTAAGTTTTCCGAGACTCTGGCGGACGTCGGAGGCAGAACAACCTATATGGATGTTCAGTTTCCCTAGTCCTTGGCACGGAGTCTGTCATGAGCTACGCCGATTTGATTCTACCCGAATTCGACGTCGAGATGGCCAATACCCGCAAAGTGTTGGAGCTTGTGCCTGACGACAAGCTTGACTGGCGGGCGGGCCCCAAGCTCAACACCATCGGTTGGAACGCCAATCATTTGGCGGAAATCGTCGGGTGGGTCGAAGGAATTCTCACCCAGACGAGTTGGGAATTGGCGCCGGCGGGCGGCGAGCCGTACAAGTCGCCGGATTTGAAATCGCGGGGGGAAATCCTCGCACAGTTCGACGCCAACGTCGCCGAGGGGCGGCGGGCGATCGCGGCGGTGAAGGACGAAGAGATGGACGTCGTTTGGTCGCTGCTGCACGGCGGCCATCCGTTGTTCACGCTGCCGCGGCGGGCGGTGATCCGCACCTTCGTTCTGAATCACACGGTCCACCACCGGGCGCATTTGTGCGTGTATCTAAGACTGAACGACGTCGACGTTCCCGGCATGTACGGGTAAGACCGCCGACGAATAAGACGACGGGAGTTTCTGAATTGGTGTTGCTCGCCCCGGGCGGCGTGGAGGGCTTGTTCAAAAAAACCTGGCGACCGGTCGTCGACGCCGCGTCTCCCATTCCTCCGCTTGGCGACGAGGAAAAACACCGCATCGCCCAGTTCGCGCCGGAGTTCGGCATCGAGCTGAAAACCGGCGGAAACCACTCCTGACCATTCTCGACGGCATCAGCCGAACAGCTCAATCAACGGTCGGCCGCCTTCGACCATCGCGGTCGGGCGGCCTTGCGGGTCGGGCAGCCGCAGGTCGGGCGACATCCCCAGCGCCCAGTACAAGGTAGCGGCCACGTCTTCGGGTTTCAACGGTTTGTCGACGGCGTAGGCGGCGTCTTTGTCGGACTTGCCATAGACCGTGCCGCCCCGGATTCCCGCCCCCGCCAGCACCACCGGAAAATTGAAACTCCAGTGGTTCCGGCCCCACCGGCCGTTGGCGGCCTTCGGCGTTCGGCCCATCTCGCCCATCGCCACCACCAGCGTTTCATCCAAGAGGCCGCGCTGTTCCAGATCGACCAAAAGCGCCGCCAGCGCTTGGTCGAACCCCGGCAGCAGGTGGTTCTTTACGTCGTCGCTGGAGAGGTGCGAGTCCCAGCCGTAGCCGTCGACGGCGTCCCAACCGATGGTGACGTACCGCACGCCGGCTTCCACCAGGCGGCGGGCCGTCAGCGTCGACTGGCCGAACAGCCCCCGGCCGTAGGCGTCGCGCACCGCGTTGGTTTCCAGGGTGACGTCAAGGGCCGACCGGACGGCGGTCGACGACGCCAGCCCATACGCTTTCCGTCTATTACGGTCGAAGGCGTCGAGCATCGGCCCGTTTTCGATCACTTTGCGGACGGCGTCGAACTGCTCGACCAACCGCCGTCGGCCGTCCAGGCGGTCGACGGTGAGGGCGGCGTCGTCGACGAGGTCGCCGAACTGGAAGTCGAGTTCGGCGTCGGTGCAGGGGCGGAAGTACGGATTGTCGGCGGTGTTCCGCTTGGGAATGCGGGTGGCGATCGGGTCGAACGCCTTGCCGAGCCAGCCGCCGTATTGGCCGGGACGCTTCCAGCCCGCCTCTTCGAGCGCTCCAAGTCGGTTAGGTAGAAAAGCGTAGTTGGGCAACAGGCGGTCGCCGGGGTCGGCGGTCGCTTGGGCGAGGTAGTCGCAGACGCTGCCGACGGAGGGCCAGTCGCGGGCGGTGGCGTTGAAGCCGGCGCCGATGGGGATGTGCCACGGATGACCGGTTTGGATGTAGTGGCCGCCGGTGCTGTGGTCGTTGTAGGGGTGGCCGACGGTGCGCAGCACGGAAAAACGGTCGGAAACGGCCGCCAGCCGGGGAAGGTGCTCGCCGATGAGCAGACCGGGGGTGCGACAGGCGATCGGCTGGAACGGCCCGCGGATGCCGGTGGGGGCGTCGGGCTTAAGGTCGAAGGTTTCAAGTTGACTTGGTCCGCCGAACAACAGCATGAAGATGACCGACTTCGCCCGCGCGGCGACGAACGGCGGCCGACCGTCGATCCCCGCTTCCGCGTAACGTGCGGCGCCGAGCGCTCGGCGGGCTTCTTCGGCGGCGAGCAGGGTCGTGGTGTTCATGCCGAACAGCCCAGCGCCGGCCGCCTGCAACAGCCGACGCCGACGCATCCCCTGGCAGGTTCTCTCGACGTTGCCCAGAACGTTCAGCATGGCGTCGGCTCCTTGATGCGAAGCGTGCGAAGGCGGTGGGAG
>JBOFFD010000120.1:0-4403 GCA_051648425.1 Planctomycetia bacterium | reverse complement strand
CGGCCGTCGCGGCGCTGAACACGGTTCCGATCGAAGCCGTCGCGCTTGGCCGCCGCACGCTGGGCGAGAATCCCGAACTGTCGGACGCCGAGCGCGCCGCGTTCGTCGACCCCGACCCGGCGACCTGGCGCGAACTCCGCTTCCGCATGACCAAGGCCGACGGCGGCGGCCTCGACGTCCACCTGCTGCGGCCGCTCGACTGGATCGCGGCCGCGGGGGCCGCCGTCGGCCGCACGGTGCACCTCGACCTCGCGGAACTCGGCGCCGACGGCCCGGCCGAGTGCCTGTCCATCGGCCCGTGCCCCGAAATCGAACCGGGCGCCGGCAACGTCGTCACCGGCCTCTTCCGCCACCATTCGGTCTCGAACCTGCTCGACCTCTCCGTCGAAGGCGACCCCACCCCCACGGGCGTCACCGCCAGCCACCCCTACTGGTCGGTCGACCGCGAAGCGTTCATCCCCGCCGGCGACCTCCAAATCGGCGAACGCCTGCGACGAGCCGACGGCTCCACCGCCGCCGTCCTGCGCCTGACGCCGCGGCCGGATGAACCGGTCTTCAATTTGGAGGTGCACGGCGAGCATGTATTCAGGGTCGGCGATGGCGGCCTGCTGGTGCACAACGCTTACTCAAGCACGTCCGGAAACAACGCGCAGTCGCACATCGGAAGGTTGATGCACGCAGCTTACAATCCCGGGCCAAACTATTCACTCAACAAGGCGCTGAAGAGCGGCCGCAGGCCTGACGCCGTTGACCACGTGGATCGTATCGTCCGGGAACTGAAACCAAACAATCCCAAAGCGATACGTAGGGGTGAAAGGCAATTGAAGAAATACATCGACGATCTAAAGTCTGAATTCGGCGGCGATTGGATTGGTATCGTGGATACATATTGAGCAATGAAACCTCTCAACAATCCTCTCAAATCCGCCATGCGCGATGTATGCCTCCGCCACGGGTACAAGTTCTTGAAGGGCGTTTGGTCGCGTGATCTTCAAGAAGTCGTCCAAATTCTGGACCTAAACAAAAGCACTTGGGGAGACAACTACTACCTAGACGCGGGAGTCTGGCTCAAGAGTCTCGGAGAACCTGAGCGGTATCTTGTGCGATTCGCTCATTTTCAGTTTCGATTTCTCGATACGCTGGACCCAAACTTCGGTATGGTGCTCAGCATATCGAAGAATGCGGACACGCTCGCACCTGAAGATCGCCGCGTTCTCTTTGGCCAGCTTCTCGAAAAGCACACGATGCCTATAATGGACGGATTGACTTCGGTCGATGAACTGCGCAGGTCATTTGAATATGTATTGCGTCGAAATGTGGCTGTGATGAAGGAAGCAAGGCTCATCATTTGGCCACCAGAGGTGGAACCGTGACGACGGCTTCTTGATGGTTTGCTCTACAGGTGAATCTGCCACGCGATCCTCATCTTCTTTGCGGATCGAGCCGAAGCGGTCCGGGTCGTTCGGCTGGCTGACCGCCTGCCTGCTGGTTGCGTCGGGGTTGTTAGCGTACGGCTTGTCGGGCGGCCGGCTTGCTCCGCCGGCGTTGCATCAGGCGGCCCACGCCGCGCCGGCCGTCGCGGCGCTGAACACGGTTCCGATTGAAACCATCGCCCTCGGGCGCCGCACGCTGGGCGAGAATCCCGAAATGTCGGACGCCGAGCGGCGGGCGTTCGTTGACCCCGACCCGGCGACGTGGCGCGAACTCCGCTTCCGCATGACCAAGGCCGACGGCGGCGGCCTCGACGTCCACCTGCTGCGGCCGGTCGACTGGATCGCCGCCGCGGGCGCCGCCGTCGGCCGCACGGTGCACCTCGACCTGGCGGAACTCGGCGCCGCCGGCCCGGCCGAGTGCCTGTTCATCGGCCCGTGCCCCGCCATCGAACCGGGTGCCGGCAACGTCGTCACCGGCCTCTTCCGCCACCACTCGGTCTCGAACCTGCTCGACCTCTCCGTCGAAGGCGACCCGACCCCCACGGGCGTGACCGCCAGCCACCCCTACTGGTCGGTCGACCGCGAAGCCTTCATCCCCGCCGGCGACCTCCAAATCGGCGAACGCCTGCGACGAGCCGACGGCACGACGGCGGCCGTCCTGCGCCTGACGCCGCGCCCGGACGAACCGGTCTTCAATCTGGAGGTGCACGGCGAGCATGTGTACCGGGTCGGCGCCGACGGCGTGCTGGTGCATAACAGCTACGGCAGAAATGTACCACCAAGAGGAGGATACGTTCCTGACTTTCAGACGAGAAATACGGTACGACTTCACGGCTGGTACGATTCGGAAGGGCAAGCGCGGCAGTTGGCGAGGACAAAATTGGGACCAAACCCGGTAGACGTAGGAGACAACAAGTTGCGAAGCATTGATGGGAGATGGCAGTATCGCGCAAAACCTATTGATACGACGCAGAACCACGTGCACATTGAACAACTCGATCCCACAACCGGCGAAGTGTTGCAGAATTGGCACCTCCATTACCCACCAGGAGCGAGTCGATGAGGCGCCACTTACAACTACGGCAGGCAATCTCAACCATCCGATTCGACTCGCGAAGCTGGGCGATCGAGCTGCCGGTAGCTAGTTCGGAAGTCCAGGTTCTTGTATGCGAAATTTCGCTGCTTCTCTTCGCCCGAACGAAACAGCTTGCTTTTCTGTTCGGTAAGAAGCAAGGGTTGTCGCTTGCGCTTTCCGAAGGCGGTTCCACTGTTAGCGGATCGGAAGACAATGCGTTGGTAGCCTTGAGCCGCAACGCTTTAGAATCTGTTCTTTGCTACTTGCTGGCGTGGTATCGAGACGGGGTAGCGGAAGTAACACACGTCGACATCGAAGTCGTTGGGAGTGAATCGGCGGGTGTTGATTGTACTTTGGTAATCAAAGCCGATCAATTTCA
Organism: Planctomycetia bacterium; assembly: GCA_051648425.1. Classification (GTDB taxonomy): domain Bacteria; phylum Planctomycetota; class Planctomycetia; order Kolteriales; family Kolteriaceae; genus JBOFFD01. The sequence goes on along the minus strand of JBOFFD010000120.1, from coordinate 1,516 downwards.
ACCATTTTTGCCGGGAGATGAGGCCGAGAGGATATTGAGAAACACGCAGTGACGTCAAGTTCCAACTTGAAAAACAGGGTTCGGGGTCTGTGAAGTGGACCCCTGGATTCGGATCAGAAACGGGCGTTCGTTAGAGAGGTCGGTCCGGCCCTTCGGCTGGCTGACCGCCTGCCTGCTGGTTGCGTCGGGGCTGCTCTCATACGGCTTGTCGGGCGGCCGAATTGCGGCGCCGGCGTTGCATCAGGCGGCCCACGCCGCGCCGGCCGTCGCGGCGCTGAACACGGTTCCCATTGAAACCATCGCCCTCGGCCGCCGCACGCTGGGTGAGAACCCCGAACTGTCGGACGCCGAGCGGCGGGCGTTCGTCGACCCCGACCCGGCGACCTGGCGCGAACTCCGCTTCCGCATGACCAAGGCCGACGACGGCGGCCTCGACGTCCACCTGCTGCGGCCGCTCGACTGGACGGCCGCCGCGACGCCATTCGGCGGGGCGTCGGCCTTCAGCGGCACGGTGCGCACCATTTCGGGAATGCTCGCCCGCAGCGCGGCCGTCGAACCGAGCAGCCGCCCAGCTCGTTTGATGACCGTCGCCCTGATCGATGCGGCTATCACATCGCCACTGAACGATTGAACAGTGATTCGGTGAGTGCGGGGCCTCGACGGCGAACTGTTCCGAAGAAATCGGTGGGAATTCGTGGTTCGGCGGTGGGAATTCGCCGGTCGGCTGAAAACCGGCGGTTGGCTTCCCGTAGGCAATGCGTGGCGACGCCCCAAACATACAACCTGCCCCAAAGTGGGAACCGCACTCATGCCGAACCTGACGCCCGCCGACCGCGACGCCGTTCGATCGCTGCTGCTCCGCCTGGAAGCCGCGCTGGCCGCCGACCCGGACGCCGCGCCGCTCCGTCGCCGCCGACGGAAAGGTGAAACCGGTTTGGTAAGACGTCGTGTCAGAACATGGCGGCAGGCCCGACGGCGATGGATCGGATTGGAAACGAGCTGCCAACGACGTCTTGGTCAGCCGCCGCTTTCCGCAGCGGCGCGGCCGATCTTCGTCGTGCGTCGGCGGGAAGGACGCGCCGCTGAGGAAAGCGGCGGCTAACGAGGAGTCTTCGCTCACTTCCATTGGCGCGCCCATCGACCGATCGGCGACTTGCTGGGACGGGGCGATCGCCTACACTGCGCTGGAAGTTGTTCCGCGCGCCGTCGGAAGGAGTGCGACCATGCCGACCCCCCGATTCCCGTCGTCCGTTGTTCGTTCGTGGTTGCTCGTCGGTCTGGCGGTGTCAATGGCCGGCTCGACGGCCTTCGCCGAGGACAAGCCGGCGGCCGCCGTCAAGGACAAGGCGGCGCTGGAGAAGGAATTCGCCGAGACGATGACCGGGGCGGTGCTGGTCGGGCGGTTCTCGGTCGATCGGCAGGGCGCCGATCAACCGTTCGCCGAGGAAAAGTACACCATCGTCAAGGCGCGGAAGATGGACGGCGACCGCTGGCTGATCATCGCCCGCATCCAGTA
>JBOFFD010000119.1:0-1527 GCA_051648425.1 Planctomycetia bacterium | reverse complement strand
CTTGTCGCCGCCCATCGGCACGACCTTGGCCGTCAACGCGCCGCTGCGGTCGCCGGTCTTCCATTCCCCCTTGAAGTTGCCCATGAACGGAACCAGCGGCTCGACGCCCGCGCCCGCCGGTCCACCTTCGGCCGCATTGACCGCGCCTGCCGTCATGAGAAGCCCCGCGATAAGAGACGAAACCACGATGCGCATCGATGCACTCCCGTCGTCGCTGAATAGTGGATGTCGACGCCGTCATCGTACGGTTTGCGCCGCCGACGGCCCGTTCCAATCGATTCCGCCCTACAATGTCGGCGAACCCCCTCAAGGAAAGGACTCCGCATGATCGTCGGCGTACCCAAGGAAACGAAGTCGGACGAGTACCGCGCCGCCCTGCTGCCGGTGGGCGTCGAGGAGCTGACCCGGGCCGGCCACCAGGTGCTGGTGCAGCAGGGGGCGGGCGTCGGCAGCGGCATCCCGGACGAGGCGTACGCCGGCTGCGGAGCCGAGATCGTCGGCGATGCGGCCGGCGTCTTCGGGCGGGCCGACCTCGTCGTCAAGGTGAAGGAGCCGCTGCCCGCCGAATGGCCGATGCTGCGGCCGGGCCAAACCCTCTTCACCTACTTCCACTTCGCCGCCGACGAACACCTGACCGACGCCGTGCTTGCCAGCGGCGTGACGGCCGTGGCGTACGAAACCCTCGGCGACGACCGCCGGCTGCCCCTCTTAACGCCCATGAGCGAAGTCGCCGGCCGCATGAGCATTCAGGAAGGCGCGAAGTACCTCGAAAAACCGTTTCTGGGTCGTGGCATTCTGTTGGGCGGCGTGACGGGGGTCGAGCCGGCGACGGTGACGGTGCTGGGCGGCGGGGTCGTCGGTCTCAATGCCGCGAAGACGGCCGCCGGCCTGGGCGCCAACGTCTTCATCTTAGACGTGAACCTCGACCGGCTGCGCTACATCGACGACGTCATGCCGCCGAACGTCACTACGCTGTTCAGCGACCGCCACACCATCGCCGAAACGACGGTCCGCGCCGACTTGGTCATTGGCGCCGTACTCATTCCCGGTGCCCGCGCGCCGCGGCTCTTACGGGAAGACCATCTGAAAAAGATGAAGACCGGCGCGGTGATCGTCGACGTGGCCATCGACCAAGGCGGCTGCATCGAAACCAGCCGTCCGACGACGCACGCCGCCCCCACCTACGTCGTCCACGACGTGGTCCACTACTGCGTGACGAACATGCCGGGGGCGGTCGGCCGCACCAGCACGTACGCGCTGTGCAACGTCACGCTGCCGTACGTTCTCGACCTGGCGAACAAGGGCGTCTTGCGGGCGGCGGCCGAGAATCCGTTTGTCGCGCGGGGCGTCAACGTCCACGCCGGCGCGATCACCAACCCGGCGGTGGCCGCCACGTTCCACAGGGAATGCCGCCTACTGCCATCGAATTGACAGCGCGTCGACACGCACATAAAGATTTCTTGTTAGCCGCCGCTTTCCTCAGCGGCGCGTCTTCGATCTGTTTAGTCGGCGAAAGAAAGGACGCGC
>JBOFFD010000118.1:0-1925 GCA_051648425.1 Planctomycetia bacterium | reverse complement strand
CGGCCGTCGCGGCGCTGAACACGGTTCCGATCGAAGCCGTCGCGCTTGGCCGCCGCACGCTGGGCGAGAATCCCGAACTGTCGGACGCCGAGCGCGCCGCGTTCGTCGACCCCGACCCGGCGACCTGGCGCGAACTCCGTTTCCGCATGACCAAGGCCGACGGCGGCGGCCTCGACGTCCACCTGCTGCGGCCGCTTGACTGGATCGCTTCAACCGGCGCCGCCGTCGGCCGTACGGTGCACCTCGACCTCGCGGAACTCGGCGCCGCCGGCCCGGCCGAGTGCCTGTCCATCGGCCCGTGCCCCGCCATTGAACCGGGCGCCGGCAACGTCGTCACCGGCCTCTTCCGCCACCATTCGGTCTCGAACCTGCTCGATCTGTACGTCGAAGGCGACCCGACCCCGACGGGCGTGACCGCCAACCACCCCTACTGGTCGGCCGACCGCGAAGCGTTCATCCCCGCCGGCGACCTCCAAATCGGCGAACGCCTGCAACGCGCCGACGGCACGACGGCGGCCGTCCTGCGCCGAACGCCGCGGCCGGACGAGCCGGTCTTCAATTTGGAGGTGCACGGCGAGCATGTATTCAGGGTCGGCAATTGTGGAATCTTAGTCCACAATCAATGCCCAATCGACGAGATTCTTGCGAGCAATAAAATCCGACGGCAGGAAGCAGCAGTCGGACAAACCATCTCCGAAGTGCATGGCGATCCAAGTACGTGGCAGTATCTAAACACCGTCTTAGAAAAAGCGCGTTCTAAATTCGCTGACAAAGGCACGTATAAAGCCTTTGATCGCTACCTGGATGCAAATCAGGAATCTTTTGAAATTCATTATTTCTTAAAAAAGGGCAATATTCGAGAAGATATCAAGGTCGTAACGGTCGACGGATTTTGGGATATTGACTAACAGCTGGTTCGGCAAAGCCCGATGCTCCGATGCCGTGCAATGCTCCGTTACTGGATATCTTGCCTTTGAGGCGGATTCCGAGAGTTTGTCGCTTTTAAGGGCTTGATATTTCGCGGAGACTGAGTGCGAGGTGCTGCCCATCGGGAGTTTGTCTATCGATTGAGTCAAAGCACAAGGATTGAACACATGAATGCGTCTTCCAAGACATTTGAAGGGCATCCTGCCGAACGTCTAATCACCATCCTGTCGAATCAATGCCCAAGAAGATACTGCTGGTGGTGGGTTTCACCGAAATTCAGATGGGAACTTTCGCCATCGAAAGGCTGCACTTATAGCCGGCCGGACCCGCCGCCTTCTTGCTATCCGAGCGGACTAACTTGCTGTCGCGAGGATCCAAACTCGACAACTGATCTCTACGAGTCTCGTTTCTTTTACTTGGAAGAAGATGGTGTTCCACAAGACTTCTTTGACAGCCAAGACGATTGACCGTTGCGGCCGGGTTGGCTAAGCCGTTGCTCGACGCCCGGCGGCGGCGTAAACCGTCCGAAGCGGCCGACGCCGTCTTCGAGCGTTGGGATGACCTCGAAGACGACCCGGCGGAGGATCTTTTCATGGACGACTTCCCGCTGCTTCCCGTCGCCCGCACTCCCGACGGCGCCTCCATCGCGCCCACCATCGCCGTCGCTACGCCGCGTCCGGCCGTCGTCGAAACGCCGCCGCCCGTTCCGGTCGAAGCCGTTCCGGTCGAGGCGGCGCAGCGCGAGCCGAAGCGGTCCGGCTCGTTCGGCTGGCTGACCGCCTGCCTGCTGGTTGCGTCGGGGTTGTTAGCGTACGGCTTGTCGGGCGGCCGGCTTGCTCCGCCGGCGCTGCATCAGGCGGCCCACGCCGCGCCGGCCGTCGCGGCGCTGAACACGGTTCCGATCGAAGCCGTCGCGCTTGGCCGCCGCACGCTGGGCGAGAATCCCGAACTGTCGGACGCCGAGCGCGCCGCGTTCGTCGACCCCGACCCGGCGACCT
>JBOFFD010000117.1:0-2718 GCA_051648425.1 Planctomycetia bacterium | reverse complement strand
TCGACGTTGCACCGTCGGGCGGCCAAGTCTAAGTTCGGCATGTTCGAGCCGTGGCCGTTGAGAAGCAGGATCTTTTTGAAGCCGTGGTACGCCAGGCTTTTGGCGACGTCGAGCACCATTTCAATGAAGTGGGTGTAGTGAATGTTGATGGTGCCGGGGAAATCCATGACGTGGCCGGTGTAACCGTACTGGATCGTCGGCAGGACGAGGATTTTCCGCGGATTCGCCCGGCCGGCCGCCTGCGCGACCGATCCCACCAGCAGCATGTCGACATCGAGCGGCAGATGGGGGCCGTGCTGTTCCACCGCGCCGCACGGCACGATGCACACCTTGCCGGCGTCGACCGACTCCTGAATATCCGGCCAGGTCAGTTTTTCATACCGGTGTTCGTCGAGGATCGAGCGGCTCATGTGGAAAGGCTCCATGCGAAGGCGAGGTCGAAGCGATTTTTCTAGACGTCGCGATCGTCGTCGACCACCGGCGCTGTTGCCGTCGCCGGTTGAAGAACGCAAAACGAAGACGGCCGACCGTCGAATCGACGTCCGGTCGGCCACTGTCGAATCCCGCCGCCGCCGACGGCTCGTCTTATGCCTGGATCGATCACAGTGAACATGATGGACCTCGATACGCCGACGCTCCTCCTGAACGGCCCGGCGGCTGACCGGAACATCGCGCGGGCGGCGGCGTTCACCGTCGACAAGCCGGTCCGCCTCCGGCCGCACTTCAAGAATCACAAATGCGTGACGCTGGCCCGTCGTCAACTCGCCGGCGGCGGCTGCGTCGGCGTCACCACCGCGAAACTGGCCGAGGCCGAGATTCTGGTCGCCCACGGCTTCACCGATCTGCTCGTCGCCAACCAGTGCGTCGGGTCGATCAAAGCAACGCGGCTAGCGACGGTGAATCGAACAGCGATCGTCCGCGCCGCCGTCGACGCCATCGAGAACGTCGTCGAGATCGGCCGGGCCGCCGTCGCGGCGAGCGTCGTCGTCGGCCTCTTGGTCGAAGTCGACGTCGGCATGGGCCGGTGCGGCGTGGCCCCCGGTAAGGCGGTCTTAGACCTGGCGACCCGCATGACCGACGTGCCCGGCGTGCGCTTCGACGGCCTGCAAGCCTACGAAGGGCACGCGATGATGGTACTAAACCCGGTCGAACGGGCGGCCGTCGCCCGCGGTTCGATGCAGCATGCCGTTGACAGCCGCCGGCTGTTGGAGGCGGCCGGCGTTCCCGTGAAGATCGTTTCCGGGGCCGGCACCGGCAGCTACCGCACCAGCGGTTCGATGCCGGGGGTCGACGAACTTCAAATCGGCAGTTATGTGACAATGGACTGGACCTACCGAGGTCGGTGCGAAGCGGAATTCGAGACCGCTCTCACGTTGTTGTCGACAGTCGTCAGCACGTCCGCGAAGCACTTCGTCTGCGACGTCGGCGTCAAGGGCGTCGGCGATGAAATGGGGCCGCCGATGGTCAAGGGGACGTCGCTGGTCGCGCGGTTTCTCGCCGAAGAACACTGCGTCGTCGACGCCCCCGGCCACTTCTACAAGGTCGGCGACAAGATCGAACTGATTCCCAGCCACTGCTGCACCACCTGCAACCTGCACCGCGAACTGACGGTCGTCGACGACGCCGGCGTCATTCTCGACCGCTGGCCGATCGAGGCGTCCGGCGCGCTGACGTAACCGCCCTCGGCCCGTACCACGGCCGCCGTCGTTTCGCTACACTTCTCGACGACGGACAGGTTGGGTCGAAGTCGAGGAGCATCAGGTTGGATACGCTGCGAATCGCCGTCCATGGCGCGTGCGGACGGATGGGGCAACGAGTCGTGGAAGGGGTCCACCACGACCCGGCCTTGACGGTGGCGGCGGCCTGGGATTCAGCCTCGTCGCCGCACGTCGGCCGCGACGTCGGCGAGTTGAGCGGCCTGGGACCGATCGGCGTGCGGGTCGCCCCCGTCGATCCAACCTCGTTGGCGCCGATCGACGCCGTCATCGATTTTTCAGTGCCCGAAGCGTCGCTCGCCGTAGCTGAATACTGCGCCGGTCGACAAATTCCGTTGGTGGTGGCGACGACCGGGTTTTCGGTCGAGCAGCGCGAAACGTTGGTCGAATTCCATCACGCCACCCCGCTCTTAATCGCCGCCAATCTCAGCCTCGTCGTCAACGTGCTGATGAAACTCGCTCGCGAAGCGGGGGCGGCGCTGAAGGGTAAGGATTTCGACGTCGAGATCGTCGAGCGCCACCATCGCTTCAAGGCCGACGCCCCCAGCGGCACCGCGCTGCGGTTCGCCGAGATCTTAGAGCAGGAAATGGAACTGACCGAACGGGTGTACGGCCGGGAAGGGTTGACCGGCGAACGCCCACGGTCGCAGATTGGGCTGCACGCGGTGCGCGTGGGCGACAACGTCGGCGAGCACGCCATCATTTTCAGTACGCTCGGCGAGACGATGGAACTGGTCCACCGCGGCCACGGCCGGGAGAGCTACGTACGCGGCGCCCTGGAAGCGGCGAAGTTCCTGACGACCAAGAAGGCCGGCTTGTACACGATGGCCGACGTGTTGGGATTGTAAAACTAAGTTCCGTAAAGTCAGCGGAAGAGTTTGGCGTCGGCCCAGTCGACGAAATCCTGCACGCCGCCGCGACGGGCGGCGTCGACCGCCAGCGTCAAGCGCTTGGCGCCCTTGATCGGCACGACGACCGACACCGGCTTGACGGCGGCCGTCAA
>JBOFFD010000116.1:0-1952 GCA_051648425.1 Planctomycetia bacterium | reverse complement strand
GCGACGGAATGCTCGGCGGGCCGAACGTCGAAGCGACCGCCGCGCTCGCCGCGTCGACCAAACATTTCGTCATCGCATCGGGTGGCGTCTCGAAGTTGGCCGACGTTTTGGAGGTGCAGCGGCGCGGCGTGCCCGGCTGCATTTTGGGCCGCGCCCTGTACGAAGGGACGCTCGATCTGGCGGAGGCGGTCGAGGCGGTGCGCCACGCGGCCGGCATGACCGGCGGCGGCAAACCGACGGTGTGACGCCCTCCATCTCATCGCTTCGAGAGCGACGCCTCGGCAAGTTGAACCGATGATTCACGGAACGACGGACCGATCGGTCAAACCGGCGGTGGATTAGAACCGTGGGCGTTGCGTCGTCGTGCAAAGTCTGTTAGCTACTTTCGTCGAATCGGCGCGCGAGCGCCGACTTGTTCGCCGCGTTCGTAGAATCCGTTTGGCGCGTTGATGCGGGTCGCGACGGTTTTCCCGTCGCGGCAAGGCCGGAATCCCGCGGTGGACGATCGACGACGGTCGAGGAACGACCCGCTCGTCCGAATCCCAGGGAAATGGAACCTGCCGTGCGTTGGCTTTTGCTTTTCATCGTTATGGCGGTCGGCGGCCTCTTGGGCTGGCAGACGTGGGCGGCCAACCACCCGAAGTCGGTCCGTTACATGACCGGCAAGTCGAAAACCGCCGACATCGTGGAAGTGGTCGCCGTCACCGGCGAAGCGCAGCCGCTTGAGATCCAGCTCGTCCAAAGCGAAATGCTGGGCGTCGTGGATGAGATTCTGGTCGAAGTGAACGACGAAGTGACCTCCGGTCAGGTGTTGGCGCGACTAGCGACCGACATGCAACGGTTGCAGGTGCAGCAGGCCGAGGCGGGCGTGGACGTGGCGAAGTCGGCGGTGCTGGAAGCCGAAGCCGGCATGGAACAGGCGCTGGCGGGTATGGACGCGGCGACGGCCGGTCTCAACGCCGTCAAGCTGCAACTCAATGAAATCGAAGCGAGCATCGCGCGGAATCTGGTGCCGGCGACGCGGGCCGACCCACTTCGCGAAGGAGTGAAAAAGGGCGAGGCCGGCTTGCTGCAGGCGACGGCCGGTCTGAAGCGCGCGAAGGCGGCGCGGTCTCAGGCGGTGAATCAGATTCGCGTGGCGGAAGACACGGTGAAACTGGCGAAACTATCGCTGGAAAAGACCGAGCTGAAGACCCGCCGGGCCGGCATCGTGCTGCGGAAGGACATCCTCATTGGCGACACCGTCGGCAAGCCGAAAATGGCCGCCCTGCCCGGCGGGTCGGCCGCCCTTTTCGAGATCGCTTCATCGTTGCAGAAGATGAAGGCGATCGTGAAGGTCAGTGAAGCCGACTACAGCCGGGTCAAAATCGGTCAGACGGCGACCTTCAAGGTCGACGCCTATCCCGACCTGGAGTTCGAGGCCCAAGTGACGAAGATCCACCCGGCCCCCACCAATGACCGCACCGCCGTTTCCTACGCCGCCGAAATGCAGTTCGACAACCGCAAAGACCCGGCGACCAGCCAGTGGATGGTCAAGCCCGGCGCCACCGTCTCGGCCGACATCGTTCTGCAGCGCAAGGAAAAAGTGCTGTCCGTTCCGAACGTCGCCTTGCTCTACACCCCCAGCAAGACCTACGGCGACGAACTGCCGCCGGTCTCGGCCGACCAAGCGCGGCTTTGGCGCGTTGGACCCGACGGCCTGCCGACTTCCGCTGTCGTGCGGGTTGGCATCACCAACGGCGAAATCACGGAAATCCTCGAGGGCGAACTCAAGGACGGCGACGAGATCATCACTGGCGAACCAGTGACGAAACGGGCCGCCCTCAATCTGCCGTTCGCCGGCTGAGCCGCGAACTACGCCGGGAGAATACAACGGGAATGGTGCGACGCGTCGTCATCCAGGTCGAAGACGTCCACAAGGTCTACGTCAACGGCGACCTCACCGTCCACGC
>JBOFFD010000115.1:0-1644 GCA_051648425.1 Planctomycetia bacterium | reverse complement strand
CGGCATCGTCCAGGCGGCTTTGCGATGCGCCGCGTCGCCGATCTTGGCCCGCCGCTTGCGCGCCAGCGCCTCGTTCATGGCGACTCGGAAGACCCATCCCTTCAGCGTTTCGGCGCGGGCTTGGCAGTCGTCGGCCAGCGCCTTGACGAACGCCGACTGCACCACGTCGCGGGCCGTGTCGGCATCGCGGACCACGCCCAGCACGAAGCGGAACACCTCGTTCCCGTGCTCCGTGAACAAGGCGGCGACGACCGTGCGGTCGATGCCCCCTTGACGGCCGGCGTCGCTCAAGTTTCCGTCGCAATCTTGACCATCGACATCCCGTCGGCCGGACCGTCGATCCATGGCGTTCCTGCTCCACGGAAACGATGCGTGGGGGGTCGACCTTATTTCTTGGAACCGGGAAAATCCGCCGAGAAACGACTTCGTCATCGGTCCACGGCGGGAGGTCTTCGTTAGCCGCCGCTTTCCGCGGCGGCGCGTCCGAATCTTCGTTGTAGGCTGGCCGTCGACGGACGAAGACGCGCCGCTGCGGAAAGCGGCGGCTAACAAGAGACCACGAACCGGATCTGGAAAACCGTCTTACTGTTTTAGGGCGTATAGTACGATGTTCGTCGCAATGCGGACGGCGGAGTCGTGGGTGTAGCCTTTGCAGTCGCGGCTTTGCTGGCGGTCCAAGGCGCAGCCCAGGTCGTATTTGCTGTACACCACCACGTACCGGCCGTCGACTTCGATGCCTTCCAACTGTGGCGGACCAGTACGGTCGTCCAGCGCGGGGCCGTACTTCACCTGCTTAATGTCGTAACCGATGGACGGCGAGAAAAGCTCGTGGTTCGGCGGGATCGCCTGCAGCTTCACCTGCGGAAACAGCTCCGCCATCAGTTCGCGAAAGGCGGCGTCGAACCGTTCGTTGCCACAGCAGGCGTCGGCGAACACTACCCCGCCGTTCTTCAGATACTCGGCCAACACCGCCTTCTCTTGGCCGGTGAAGCCGAACTTCGTCCGGCCGTGCATGTACGCCAGCGGATAGTTGAAGAGGTTGGGGTCGAGCAGATCGACGTCGCGCTGCTGTCTTACAACGTCGACCTTCACCATTTCCTTCAAGGAACTCATCAAGTTGCGGACGGCGCGCGGCGCCAAATTCCAGTCGCCGTTGTGACGAATCTTGGCGATCTGAAGAAAGTTCCGCTGCACCATGTCTTCGGCGACGTTGTCATACACTTTTCGCTTGGCGAGTTTGTCGGCCAAATCCTCCGGTCCGACGGCGTAGGCGACGATGTTCGCGCCCAATCGCAGCGCCGGCAGCGAGTTCGGGTCGGTGCGGTGCTCCCACTGACAGGAAAGGTCGTCGGGGCTGTAAAAGATGCCTGTGCGGCAGCCGACGTCGATGCCGAAGAGCGGCCAATCCGATTCAAGCTCGAACAGGCTGTTCCAAACTCCGTGACCGGCTTCCAGGCGGCGCAGTTCCTGGCCGGGGTCGGGAAACAGTTCCTTGCACAACGCGCGGAAGCCGGCGTCGAAGCCCGGCACGCCGCAGTTGGCGTCGGCGACGATCATCCCGCCTTGCTCGACGTAGTCGCGCAGCAGCTTCTTTTCGCGGCCGGTGAACTTCGGCGGTTTGTGGCCGGAGAGATGCAGCACCGG
>JBOFFD010000114.1:0-13316 GCA_051648425.1 Planctomycetia bacterium | reverse complement strand
AACACAGGATGGGCTGTTGTCGATCGGACCCTGCCGCTTGGGGCCGAGCGACCGAGGAACGAATCGGGCGACCGATTCAAACAAAAGCAGGCTATGCATGTAGACGCTTGATCCAAGCCGCTTCGGGACGCGGGTTCGACTCCCGCCGCCTCCACTTGAAGCCGATTTGCGATTCGTCGCAGATCGGCTTTTTTGTTGAATCGAAGTCGGTTCGCCCCGCCTTGCTACGCCAGGACCAGCTCGACGCCGTCCTCTTGCTGGCAACCGCCCGCACCGTGGGACTCGATGATCTCGACCAGCCAGTCGAACACCGTCGGCCCGAAGCCTTGTCGCGCCAGCTCCAAGGCGGCGCGGACCGAATCCCGGTTGGTCGGATGACAGCGGGTTAGGCGGAGCTCCAACTGCCGCACCGTCTCCGGATGCCCCAGCCGCTCTCGGGACGCCGCCGAGTTGGCCCACCGCAGGATGAACCCGCCTTCCGGGGTGCCGAACCCGCCGCAGAGGATGTCGTTGAAGGCGTCGAGGTTGCGCCCCCACTCGGCGCCGGGGATCAACACCCGACCGACGACCTCGAAGAACTCTTGGAGCGTGGCGAAGTCGCGGCCGTCGATCTCATACAGCGTCTTCGACATCTGAAACCCCACGGCGGCCGAAACTGTCGAAACAGTTGTGATCTGAGAGTCTAAGGAGAAAACCCGGTCCGGGGCCTCGCGCGGCGAATTGCCGAAACCGCAGCAAGGTTTCCATGGGCCGAAGGCCGGACTGCTAGACGCCCATAATTTGGATCGGCGGGGTTTCTTTCCATTTGCCTTTGGTGAAGTCCGGGAAGTCCACCGGGCGGCTGCGGTCGGCGACCGATTGTTCGCTCAGAACGGCGATGACGCTCCAGGTTGCGGCGTCGTAGACGTCGAAGTCGGGGGCGACGCCGTTGCGCAGCGCCTCGACGAGTCGGTAGTCTTCCAGGAAGTCGCCGAACCGCACGTCGGGGTCGGGGGCGTAGTGCCAGACGGCGCCCTTCAGAATCGGGCCGAAGTCCTTGGCGATGCCGGGCAGTTTCGCGTGGACTTCCTTCGCATGGGCGCGCAGCGCGCTCGGGTACTTGGCGTGAAACTCGTCGCCGGACTTCCAAACGGGATGGGGATTGCCGGGGATCTCAAGACTGACCATCATCTTAGGCCAACCGGCGACGAGGCCCTTGGTGCCCTGCACCAGATTGATGCGACTGTAAGGACGCGGCGAATCGGTGTCGTGCGTGAGCGTAATGGTAAGACCGTTCACCGTGCGGATGAGACAGGTGTTCACGTCGCCGTTGATATATTTCCGCTTCCGCTTGGGATGGTCCGGCGGCAGGTGCGCTGCGGCGTAGAGGTCGAGTCCGCGGGCGTTGGAACTCATCGAAACCAGGTAGTCCACGCGGTCGCCCCGGTTGATGTTCATGTACCAGGCGAGCGGTCCGAAGCCGTGGCATGGGTAGAGGTTGCCATTGCGGGTGGCGTGGTGGTTGCCGAGCCAGAGGCCGTCGTTGACGTCGCTCATCTTTAGATTTCGGGTGTCGTGCAGATAGCCGCCTTCGCCATGAATCAACTCGCCGAACACGCCGCGGCGCACCATGTTGTAGATGACCAGTTCATCGGCCATGTAATTGACGTTTTCCATCATGCAAAGATGCCGGCCGGTCTTTTCAGACGTCTCGACGAGTTGCCAGCATTCCTCGACGGTGTACGCTGCGGGAATCTCGGTGGCGGCGTGTTTGCCGTTCTTCATGGCCGCGAGGCAGACGGGGACGTGCACTTCCCAAGGCGTTGCGGTGTAGACGAGGTCCAGATCCTCTTCGGCGCACAGGCGCTCGAAGTCGCGCGGGCCGCGCGAGTAGATCGTCGGCGCGGGCTTGCCGAGACGCTTGGCTTGCTCCTGCGTCTCGCGGCACTGGAGATCGACGATGTCGCACACGGCCCGCAATTCCACACCGTCCATGCGCAGCAGGTTGCCGACGTGCTCCGAGCCTTTCGACCCGACGCCGACGAAGCCGACCCGCAGGGTTTTCTTCGGTCCGGACGCGGCCGGTTCCCCGCCGGCGCCTTGGGTTCCAAGTGTCGCCGCGGCGGCGCCGGCGGCCCCCGTCTGACTAAGGAAATCGCGGCGACTGGAGTTCATGGCGGATTCTCGCTGAGTTGTTGGTGAAGGATGCCACGGCGGTGAGTTGCGCCTTTAGAAAAGTCTATACGCCCCGCCGGTTGGAGGAACCCTCTGGTTCGGCGTCTGGGTTCCGCGGCAGGGAGAGGAACTCCGCGAAGCTAGCGGCGACCAACTCGGTATACGGCGCTTGGCCGGGCCAAGAGCGCTCGTGGAACCTACTCGGTCAAACAAACGATGACCGTCACTTCGCCGCCTTGGGCGATCAACCACGTATCCGCAACACCATGCCTCGCCTCCAACCTGTAGTAGTATCGGGGCAATTGCAATTCCGACCTGGTAGGCCCACCACCACCCGCGGGGCGGACCGTACTTCGATTGCAATTGAATCCTCCGGTCTTCTGCGCACCGAAGCGTTCCAACGCCTCATCGATCCCATGCTTAAACCGTCCGGAAAAGGCCTCCAGTTGTTCGTCGGACATCACGGTCTGGGCCACGATCCGCCGCGCGGTTCTCTTCGATTCGCCCAGGGCTGGGAACGGCGAGTAGGTCTTATCTTCGAGGATCTCCCAGTCAGGGTGTCCAGCCTGCTTGGTGACCTCTTGAAATGAGAAGCCGTGGAACAACGCGCTCCCCTTGGCAATAGGCCGAGAGAGAACTACCAGGGACGAACCGACGCCTGCCGCCGCGCCGACGATCGCGCCGAGTACAAAGGCCCGAACCCACGTATGCATCGTGTCCCCGCCCTCTCCAGTTCACCACCGAACTTGATATTGGCGCCCGCCTGCGAGCAATGCCACTTTCCTTCCGTTCGGAACCCCGCGCCGAAATATTGGCGTTCCAAGAGTTTTTGGAGAAAGCCGGGAAAGAAACCGTCCCAGCAGACGGCGGGCTATTAAGAACCGTCCTCGGACGGCCCGCCATCTGTTTCGGCGCGCCTTTGCCGGGCGGGGACAGCCACCGGCACGAACCGGAACGTGTCAGACTGTGGGAAGTAGCCGATGCCGTCGTCGGCCCTCAGCTCAAGCCCGCCGGCCGCCATGGTCCCCTTGAAGACGACTCCAACCCCACCGTCCTCAATGCGGCCCTCGACCTGCCGCCCTCCTCCGGTTCGGTAGCGGCCCCGCTGAAGTCGAACCAAACCCGCGGTGGGCGGGCGGCGTTCGCAATCGCCCGGCCGACCACGGCGGTCGATTTCACCCGCGACTCAAGGATCTCGTGGCGGTTGGTTGCGTTGTAACGGCAGTTGACGTTTCGGCCCGCGAGGTTGACGACGACGTCGGCCCCGTCGAACTCCTCCGCCCACGGACCGAGGGTGTTTCGGCGTCCCAGCGGACGACGCGGAAGGGCGATCGACTCAGCCCGCGACGGAGGATGACGACCTCGTGCCCTTCGTCGGCGAAAGAGCGAGACAGGATCATCCCGACTTGTCCGCTGCCGCCGGGAACGACCCAATTCACCTGCCCGGCGGCTCAGGGAACTGCGAATCCCGGAAAGTCTACAGGCGGCCGATGTCAGGTACAGCATCCGTTTCGGCCGAGTTCGATGCAACCAACTCGCGAATCCTGTGAACAGTCGGCGGCGGAACACCGTCGGTCGTCACATGTTTCAACCGTCGACGAGTTTCGACTGCTCGTCCAGACTCATCATCAATGTTCCACCGTTCGGACCCGTCAGCGCGTAGATCATCAAGTGCTCTTGTTGCAGAGTCCCGCCGGGAAGCTCGCCCCAGTAGACGTTCAACGACGCGGAGTACGCCTCGGCGCCGCACGCATAGGGGGCTGGAACCAGAAGCGGCCGCCAGAACGGGAAATGCGTCTCCAGGACTTGTCCGAGGATGCGTTCATCTTCCGTCGGCTGCTTCGGGGTCTTGTAGGAATGGAGCGCCGACGCAATCTCTATGAGCTTGGCCTTCTCGGCCGCGCCGGAGAAACCCCGGACGAACACGACCTGGGCGTAAGAGTAGTCGTCGTCCTTTGGCTTCGGCTTGCGCAACGTCTCGTTCGCCATCATGACGCGGCAAAGCGTCGGCTTCCCCGTCTCTTTCAGCCGCTTCCGCTCGGCCTCCACTTCCGCCTTGACGATCCGGATCCGTCCCATACTCCACGCGACCAACGTGAACACACCGACCACGCCCAAAAAGACATACAGGTAAAAGTTGTTCGGCACGCCTCTCTCCTCCGATTCAAAAGGCTCTGGTGTATGTTGTGAAAACCAAATTCCCGCCGCCGAACTTGTGGTTGGCGCGCGCAGCGAGCCAAAACACTTTCTTCGATTCGGCGGGGCCGTCTCGCCGATCTATTTGTGACGGAAAAGCTTATTGAGAAACACCGGCGCGGGGCCGCGCGACGACTTCTCATCCTCGCGGCCTGACGGTTCCCGCGTCGTCGGGTGCGTGAGACGACGGGGGTGAGAATATAAACCCAAGCCGATTCGTCCCTACGCCTCTTCCGGGAGGACGGGAACGTCCGCCGTACGTTGCCGTTTCGTCCCGGAGAAGGAAAGCGCGTCAGCCGGCGATGACGGCGGCTAGGTCGGCGGCGAACTCGTGAGGGGTGGCGTAGCGGGCGTCGGGGGATTTGGCCATCGCTTTTTGCAACACGGCGTCGAGCGCGGCGGGGGCGTTGGGGACTAGCGTCGAAAGGGTCGGCGGGCGGTCGTTTTGAATCATGCGGTTCAGCGCGGCGGGGGTCGGCGAGTCGAACGGCGGGCGGCCGGTGACGGCGAAGAAGAGGGTCGCCCCCAAGGCGTAGATGTCGGAGCGGATGTCGAGGTTGTCGCCCGCCACCGCTTCCGGCGCCAAGTACATGAGTTCGTGCAGGAAGCTGCCGACGCCCCCCATGCTGATCGGCTCGACGTGGATGCCCTCCACCGCCTTCGCCCAGATCAAGTTGTCGAGCTTGGCGACGCCGTCGTCGGTCAGCAGTACGTTTTCCGGCTTGATGTTGCGGTGGACGACCGCGTGTTCGTGCGCGAAGGCCAACGCTTCGCCCAACTGCCGGCCCGCCTGGGCCGCCTCGCGCCACGGCAGCGGACCGCGCCCCGGCAGGCCGTCCTTACCCTTCACGACCTCCGAAAGCGGCTTCGCCTGCACATGTTCGCACGCCATGTAGCAGTAGTCGCCGTCGTTGCCGGCGGCGTACACCGCCAGCAGGTTCGGGTGTTTCAAATTGATGGTCGTACGCATCGCTCTTACGAAACGCGCGAAGGCGGTTTCGTCGGAGGCGATGTTCAGCCACAACACCTTCAGCCGGACGAGTCGGTCTTTGTCGGCGTCGTGGGCGCGGAACAGGGCGCCGACGTCGTCGGCGCCGGCCGATTCCATGATCTTGTAGGGGCCGATGCGCTTACCCAGCAGCTTGGCCGTCCAAACCCGCCGGGCTTCCGTCTCGATGACGTCCAAGTAGCGGAGCGACCGGCCGTGGGCGTCGGAGCCTTCGGTCGTCGGCGTGTTCGTTTCGGTCGTCACGTGTGCATCCATCCGCCCGCCGCCCATCGTCCTTCGTCCGCGGGTCGTCCGCGGCCGGTCCACGTTTCGTTCGCGCTGTCTCGGCGCCGTTGCAAGCGCCGTCGGCCCGGCCGTCCGCCATGGAACGGACGCCGCGGTCGTCGTCGAATTCTTTGGGGAAAAGGCCGAAAACCAGGGGCGCGCCGCATTCCCCGTCGCGTTGCGGTCCGGCGTCGCCTCGAAGCGACGGCCCCGCACCCACTCATTCTACGGCGGACGAGGGTCGAACGCCAAAAGAAACGGAAAGGGCGGCGGTTCGATCGGCGAACTCTTCGATTCCGAAGCCGGCTGTTACTTGCCGGAAACGTCGAAACAGAAAATCAAATCCTGGTCGCGCAGCAGCAGTCGGCCGCCGACCACCACCGGGTGCGTCCAAATCTTGCCCGACTTCCGCTCGTACGTCGTCTGTTCCGGCAGCTTCAGGCTTCCGGTTTCCGACCAACCTTCGGGCGTGGCGTCGACCAGCTTCACCACGCCGCTGGCTTCGTCGTAGCAGTACAGTTTGCCGTCCGCGAAGGTCACCGAACCCTTGCCGTGCTTCTTCTTCTCGGTCCACACCACTTCGCCGGTGTCGAACTTCTGGCACATCCAGCCGGCTCCGTCGGAGTAGCCGTAGATGTGACCCTCGTGCAGCAGCACGCCGCCGTGGTGGTTCTTCATGTCCTTCTTGAAGTAGACCTCCTCGGCCGTCACGCCTTCCCCGTCGCGGGCCAGTTTCACCAGCGCGCAGCCGGTGCCGTAGCCCGACGTCGAGTAGACGAAACCGTCGGCGTAGATCGGCGTGGGGATCGAGGCGGTCTTGTTGGCGGTCTTGTCGTAGTTCCACAGGAACTTGCCGGTCTTGGCGTCGACGCCCAACAGGCCGCCGGCCGTCAGGTTCACGTACATCGGCGCGCCGTCGAACTCGACCTTGATGGGCGACGAGTAGTGGGCGACCGCGTTGACGCCGGTGCTGGTCCAGAAGGTTTCGCCGGTGCGCTTGTCGAGGACGATCATGGTGTTTTTGCCGCCGGGCGTGGCGACGACCACGTCGCCGTCGACCAGCGGCGATTCACAATAGCCCCAGGAATTGACCTTGCCGCCGAAGTCTTCGGTCAGGCTCTTCTTCCAGACGATCGCGCCGTCTTCGGTTTTGAGGCAGGCGAGCGTGCCCAACCCGGTGAGCAGGTAAAGATGGTCGCCGTCGATGGTCGGGGTGCAGCGGGGTCCGTCGCCCCATTTGTTTTCGTAGTTGGAGTCGATTTCCTTCCGCCAGACTTCCTGGCCGGTCTTGAAGTCGAGACGAAGGGCGACGGTGCCGCCGTCGGCGCCGTCGGTGCCGAGGGTGTACAGGCCGTCGCCGACGACCGAGAAGCCGGAATAGCCCTTGCCGGCGGCCCGGTAGGTCCAGACGAGGTCGGGGCCGGCCTTCGGCCAGGAGGTTAAGAGGCCGGTTTCGGTCGATTTGTCGTCGCGGGCGGCGCCGCGCCACTGCGGCCAGTCGGCGACGGCCGTCCAGCTTCCCGCCGCCAGCGCCCACGCCGCGAAGGCGACGACGGCCGTCTGTTGAACCGGTCGAACGATTCGTTGGATCACCGTAGACTCCTCGAGAGAACAAGAGGGAGGCGGATCGCGGCGGGGCCGGCGGGGTTGTTCCCGAACATTTTCATCCATGCGCCGCGGCGTCAGTATTAGCCGGCCCGACGTCTACGGCAAGGCGGCGCCCCTTCGTTCCGCCGCATCGAAACCGCCTTTTCCACGCCCTTCGACGCCTTCAAACCCGGCGAGGTCAGCGATTTTTCAGCCGAAATCGACTTTTTTCGCCCTTTTTCCCGAAAAACACTGGTTTCCGCGATTGCACGCCGCCGCTCCGTTCCCTACTCTTGGCTCTAAGACGGCGTCGAATGGTTTCTAAGAAACCGGCGGCGCGGCGGGTTTTCCCTGGAAACCTCCGCCGTCGCCCGCCCTTGGATCGACGCAGCGCGGTCTCGTTCCCATCACGTTTGAAGGAAGGGCAGTCCCCTATGGCCAAGGCTGCGAAAGAAGCTCCCAAGGCGCTCACCAAAACCCAGATCTTCTCCGAGCTGTCGGAAACGACCGGCTTGACCAAGAAGCAGATCGAGTCGGTCTTCGACTCGCTGGAAGCGGTCATCAAGGCCAACATCGGCAAGAAAGGTCCCGGGGTCATCACCATCCCCGGCATGCTCAAAATCCAGGTCCGCACCAAGAAGGCCACCAAGGAGCGGATCGGCAAAAGCCCCCGCACCGGCGAAGAGATCAAGATTCCCGCCAAGCCCGCCCGCAAGGTCGTGAAGGCCACCCCGCTCAAGAAGCTGACGGAAATGATCTAAAGAAGTTGATCGAACCGCCCGCCGGCGAACGCCGCGGCGTCGATCCGAAAACAGGACGGCCGGTCGTCTCGAGAGCGGCTGATCCCTACGAGGGGTCGGCGGTGCTCGTCGACGACCGCCGCTGCTTGCGCCGCCGTAGTAGTCGAAGGTCCACCGTCTTAGTCAACGCGTCTTACCGCAAGAGGCGCGACGCGCGAAACGTCCCGTCCGGGCGAGTGGACGAGACTTTTCCGCGCGCTTCAGCACCCGCCCGCCAGGCGAACGGCTGGTTTCGCGGCGCCCCGTTTAGGCGGCGCAGCAGCTCTTGCACGACTTAGCGCAGTCGCGGCACGCTTGGGCGCACGCCGCCATCACTTCGTCGTCCTTGAAATTTTCACACTCGGCGGCGCAGCGGTCGCACGCCTCGGCGCACGCCTTGCAGCACACTTCCGACATCGCGCCGCCCCGCCCGCAGATCTTCAGACACAGCGCGCAGAAATCGGCGCAGTCCAGGCACAGCTTCATCGACTTCAGATGGGCCTTGTGCCCGTCGGTCACGTGCTTCAGGCAGTGGGCGTAGCACTTCAAACACTGCTCCTGGCAGGCGGCGCAGGTCTTCGAGCAGTCGGAGCAGCACTCGTCCTTGCCGGCCTTCTCGGCGGCGACGGCCGTCGCCGTCAGTCCCGCGGCGGCCACGCCGGCCCCGAGCGCGCTCATCCAATCACGACGATCCATGGTTCATCTCCTTCAGTCGATTCAGTTACGGTCCAAAAATTCACACGACGAGAACGCACGGCCCCGTCGAACGCGGAGGATTCAAAAATCTGAATTCAGATCGACGAAGACGAATCAACAACGAAGGATCATGAGCAGGCGCAGAACGGCTTGGCCGTCGCCGTAGGGGAAGGATCGCGGTTCGCGCGGGCCGTCGGCCGGCCGACGCACGGCGACCACGGTTTCAATCAACGCGGGGAACGGAAAAGGTTGGTGAAGGTCGGCGGCGGCGTCGACGGCGAAAACCTTCGGCTCGACCTTGAACGCGGCGGCCGCGGCGCGGCAGGGACACGAGGGGATTTCGTCGTCAACGGGCGGCGGCTCGCCGCACGGCGGAACGGCTTCCGGGTCGATGCAGTGGTGGCAGCAAGCGGGCGGCGTTTCCACCGCGACGACGGCGGCCGCTTCGGCGACGACCGGTTGGCAGCAGCAGACCATCGGCCCGATGAGGGTCGCGATCGCCAACGCCAACCGAAACACCGCCGCCGTCATGGATCCATCCCCTCTTCATCGATTCGTACGTATCGACGCCCGATTCGGTTTGCGCTACTTTCTTAAACGTAGCCGAATCCGCGGCGGCGGACAATGGCGAATCGCCGGCGAACCAACCTTCCAAATCAGGCGATCTCCATAGCCGCCGCTTTCCTCAGCGGCGCGTCTTCGTCCTTCGACGCCGCCTTATGGCGAAGACCGGACGCGCCGCTGCGAAAAGCGGCGGCTAACAAGACGGCCTTGCCGGCGGTCAAAGCGATCCCTCGCGACGGCTACGGGTCGACCGCGTAGAGGGGAAGGTACCGGTAGTACACTTCCAGACACAGCGCCCCGCAGGCGGTTGTGAAGACCCGGCCGCCGTCGACGCCGAACGGCCGTCGCGGCTCCCAGCTTCCCTTGCGGTGGCCGGTCTTTTCCTGGGCGTCGAGCAGGGTCGCCGTCAGCCGGTCGTTCCAGCGCTGCCAGTGCGGGCCGCCGAGGTGGAACATGCCGAGCGAGCCGTAATACCAGTAATACAGGTGGTAGTCGCCGGCGTCGGGCGGGCGGGACAGCAGGTGGTCGCCGGCGGCGTCCAGCGCCGGGTCGGTCCGCTTCGCCCCCAGCACCTGTCGGCAAACCAACGCCTCGGCCGTCATCGCGTGCGAAACCGGCAGCCCCGGCGTGTACGAGGCGTACGCCTGGTGTGGGCCGCTGCATACCAAGTCGAGCCACCGCCGCGCCAGCGCCCAGGTCTGCGGCGGCACCCGCAGCCCCGCCCCCTGGCCCGACCGCAGCGCCAGCAGCACCCAGCCGTAAACGCTGGTGTCGCCGTATTGGCCGGGAGCGTAGCGCCAGCCGCCCGATTCCGGGTGTTGGGCGCGCACGAGGTAGTCGATCGCCCGTTGCGCCGGCTTGCGCAGCCGTTCGTCGTTGGTCATGGCCAGCGCTTCGCAGACGGCCATCGTGGCGATGGCGTGGCTGTAGATCCGGCCGCCGCGTTGCAGGTCGCCGTCGACTTCCTGCGACTTCAGCAGCCAATCGAGGCCGCGCTGGACGACCTCACGGTACGGTCCGTCGACCTTCTGCGTATGCCCGGCGCCGAGAAACGCCAGCACGGCCAGCCCAGTAAGCCCGTTGTCGGAGTCGACTTCGACCGCCGGCCCGGTGCAGCCGTCGCCCGCCGGGCAGCGGGAAAAGAAGCCGTCGCTGTCCCAGAATCCCTGCGTTTCCTGATGCTCGGCCAGCCATTTCAAGGCGTCGGCGACGGCCTGCTCGGTGCGCGGCGAACCGCCTAACGCTTCCAACACTCGGCCGCGGTCGGGGGCGGTTCGGTTGGTCATCGACGCCGCGCCGCCGCCGGTGGGGGGCGTGGTGACGGCCGGTGAAAGCGCGGCGAGCGCCGGACCACCGGCCGTCGTCGCGGGAACGGCGGCGGCCTTGGCCGACTTCGGCGGCGGCAACACGCGCCCGGCGCCCGGTACGTCGTCGTCGGCCGCCCCCGGCGTGAAGAGCGCGGCCGCCGACCGTCCGACCAACGGCGCCTCCAGGTCGTCGCCGGGCAGAACCGCAAGCCGTTCGTCGCGGTCCGTCGGTCCGACGGCGGCGGTCGCAAACCGCCGGCGCGGGGCCGCCGGCTCGCCCACCGTCGGCGCGGAGGTCGGCGGCGCGGTGGGACCGACCGTCGGTTCGTCGACGAACGGGGCTTCGTCCAGAATGTCGACGGGCGTCGCTTTCGCCGTCTTTTCCTTCGGCGCCGGAGCGGGGGTGGGCGGCAGGTCGTCGAACAGTTCAACGGCGGGCGGCGTCGGTACGCGAACAATCGGCGCCGGGGTCGGTTCGTTTAACGGCGTCGGTTCGACCGGCTTGGGGACGGCGTCGGCCACGGGCTTCGGCGTCTCCACCGGTGGCGGTTCCGGCGCGACCGCGTCGGCCGGCGCTTCCGTTTTGGGCGCTTCGGCGGTCGGGTCGGGAACGGGCGGGGCGACGGGTTTCAGCAAGTCGGTCGCATCCTGCCGGCGCGACGGTTCGTCGCCGTCGTCGGGCGATTGCAGTTCGAGCGTGACGCGCACTTCATTGGAGTCCGCGCGTCCCGGCATTCCCAACACGCCGAAATGGAGCATCGAACCGCACATCAACACGTGGACCAGCATCGCCAGCGCCAAGCATTTGCCGGTCGCCCGCTGGTTGCCGAGCGGCGTCCACAGCAGCAGCGCGAAACCGACCACGGCGGTGGTGGCGCCGAGCGTCAGCAGTTGTTCGACGAACGCCAGCGACCACCACCAGGCCCCGGCGGCGGCGAGGTACGGTTCGACGGCGGTGCAAACGGCCGACCAGGCGTCAAACGCCCAGCGTTGCGCCGCCGCAAACCAAGCGGAAGCGACGGCGGCCGACTGCGCGACGGCGTCGGGAACCTCGAACGATTCGCCGGGCATTCGTTCCCTCTCCCGTGGACGGTTGGGCCGTCGGGTTACTTTTCTTCCAACACCACGACGTCGAGTTTACGAACGCCGGCCTCTTTGCAGAGGGCGATCACCCGCGCGATCGGTTCGTACACGGCGGCCCGGTCGCCGCGCACCGCCACCCGTTGGTCGGGATACCGCGCGACGGCGTCGGCCAAACGGGTCTTCAGTTCGTCCATCGACACGACCTCGGCGCCGAAGCGGACGGAGCCGTCGGGGGTGACGACCACGTCGATCTCATCGGGCGAATCGGCCAGCGGGGCGGCCGCCGCCACCTTCGGCAAGTCGAGCGGCACCGCTTCTTCGTCGCGCACGTAGGTCGACCCCAACAGGGCGACGATCAGCAGGTTGAACATCACGTCGATGAGCGGCGTGAGGTTCAGTTCCTCGACGTCGTGCAGACGGCTTCGCAACGGCATCGTCGACCCCCTTCCGACTTAGGACCGATGGTCGGGCCGATTGGACCGCGCGGGAACACCCGCCATCGCCGCGATCGAACCGGGGCCGAAGCCGCCGCCCGCGCCGCCCCGGACTCCGGCGGAATCGGCGGGCAGCGACGACGGCGGCAGTCCGCCCAGCGGTCCGCCCATCGGTGCGGCGGCGTTCGGCAGCGCGGCGGCTTGCCCCACGGGGGCGCCGAGGCGGGTCGACAGCGACTCTTCACTGACGGCGTCGATCACCTTCGAGACGGCCTGGTTCATTTCCGCGACCAGGGCGTCGACCCGGCCGGAGAAGTATTGGAACAGGAAGATCGACGGGATGGCGACGATCAGTCCCTCGGCGGTCTTCAAGAGCGCCATGGCGACACCCGCGGCGAGGATGACGGCGCGGTCGCCGCCGGAAGCCGCCGCCACGTCGTTGAAGGCCAGAATCATGCCGAAGACCGTACCCAACAGGCCCAACAGCGTCGCCAGATTGGCGCTGGCGTGCATCGGCCGAAGGTTGCGCCGCAAGAGCGCCACCTGCTGTTCGCCGGCGATCGACGCCGCCTGGTCGATTTCGAGCGCGGGACGCCCCCAGTGACGGACCGCCGCGTACAGCACGGCGGCCATCGGCGACGGATGCTCGCGGGTCGTCTCCAACGCGGTGGCGCGGTCGATCTCGAACCGTTCGAGCCGTTGCAGGAAGCGGCGGACGAACCGCGGCGAGATCACCCGGCCGCGCCGCAGCGCGACCAATCGGTCCAAGCCGCAGGTGAGGGTGACGATCGAACAAAGCAGGATCGGCCAGAACAGGATGCCGCTTTGCTGAATGATCTTGCCGGGGTCGGTGAGGTCGATGATCGGCTTGCGGCCCGGCTTGGGTGGTGCGGGGGCGGCCGGCGGCGCGACGGCGTCCTCCTCGGCCTTCGCTTTCGCCTCGGCGGCCGGCGCGGCCGCTTTGTCGGTCGGGGCCTCGCCCACTTTCAGCGCGCGGGGCGTGGGCGGCGCCGGCGGTTCGACTTCGTCCTGCGCCACCGCTGGCGCCAGCGCCAGGCACAGCGCGACGATCGCCGTCGACGCGAGGACGAGGCGGATCGAAATTTCCTTCATGCGCCGCACCTTGGAGCCTTGGGGTTCACTGTCGGAATCGGTCGGCGTCACTTTCCGAGCGCCGCCAGCCGGTCGCGGGCCTGCGCCGCCGCCGGTTGGTCGGCGAAACGGTCCAGCAGCCGTCGGTAGT
>JBOFFD010000113.1:0-2071 GCA_051648425.1 Planctomycetia bacterium | reverse complement strand
GTCGACGTGACGCCGCTGGCGCGCGACTGGTTGGCGAAACGCCGACCGAATCACGGCGTCGCACTGACGCCGCTCGTCGATCGCGCCGTCGACGACGGCAACAACACGCGATTTCAGATTTACGCTTCCGAAGACCGCGCCCCGGCCCGTCAACCGCGGTTGAAGATCTGGACGAAAGAGTAGCCTGCCTGCGGGAAACGGGCGGTCCGTCGTCGTACCATGATGCAAGTGCAGCATCGACCGAACCAACTCCTCGTGGACTTTCCCATGACGACCCGTTTCGTCTCGTCGATCGTGTTTTTTCTGTGCGCTGCCGTCGGCGTCGGGCCGGCTGCTGCGGCCGATCAGAAACCGCTCAACGTGCTTTTCATCGTCGCCGACGATCTGAATTGCGACCTCGGATGTTACGGCAAATCGTGGATGAAAACTCCCAACATCGACAAATTGGCGAGCCGGGGCGTCCGGTTCGACAAGGCGTATTGCCAGTACCCGTTGTGCAGCCCCAGCCGGTCGTCGTTCATGACCGGGCTGCGGCCGGATCTTACCAAGGTTCTCGACAACGCCGTCGACTTCCGCAAACAAACGCTGCCCGACGTCGTCACCCTGCCGCAAACGTTCGAGAAGGCGGGCTACTTCACCGCCCGCGTCGGTAAGATTTATCACTACGGCAATCCGGGTCAGATCGGCACCGACGGCCTCGATGATCCGAAATCCTGGCAGGAGCGGTACAACCCCAGCGGTCGGGACAAAGTCGACGAAGCGAAGATCACGAACTACACGCCGAAGAAGGCGTTGGGGGCGGCCCTCGCGGTTATGCAGGCCGACGGTACCGACGAAGAGCAGACCGACGGTCTGGTCGCCGCCAAAACGATCGAGTTGATGGAAAAGCACCGCGACGGCAAGTTCTTTCTCGCGTGCGGCTTCTATCGGCCGCACTGCCCGTACGTCGCGCCGAAGAAGTATTTCGATCTTTATCCGCTCTCCAGCGTGCCCGTCGATGTGAAACCGACGGCGATGCGCGCCGGCGTTCCGCCCGCCGCGTTCGGCTCGACCAATCCTTGGCCGTGGTTCGGCGTGAATGAAGAGGAACAGCGGCTTTCCAAGCAAGCGTACTGGTCGACGATTTCCTTCGTGGATACGCAGCTCGGCCTCGTGATCGACGCGCTCGACCGTCTGAAGTTGAGCGATTCGACGGCGATCGTCTTTTTCAGCGACCATGGGTATCACACCGGCGAACACGGTCTTTGGATGAAGCAGAGTCTCTTTGAGAACTCGGCGCGGGTGCCGCTCCTCATCGCCGCTCCTGGTCTGACGCACGGCGGCGTTTCGCCGCGAACGGTCGAACTGGTCGATCTGCACCCGACTTTGGCCGACTTGGCCGGTCTGACGCCGCCGAAAAGTCTCTCCGGTCGGTCGCTGCGGCCGTTGCTCGCCGATCCCGACGCCGAGTGGAACAAGCCGGCGTTCACTCAAGTTCAGCGCGGCGCCAAGCCCGGCTACAGCGTCCGCGACGAGCGGTTCCGCTTGATGGTGTGGGACGAGGGCGAAGACGGCGTCGAACTGTATGACGAAACCAACGACCCGGCGGAACTGAAGAACCTGGCCGACGACCCGGAATACAAGGCGGTCCGGGAACGATTGACGGCCGCGGTGCGGACGAACTGGGAGAATCCGTTCCGACCGGCGGCGACGAAAATGAGTAAGAAGGCGGGTGACGCCAAGACGAAATGACGTTAGCGGCGGCGCGGATCGAGGCGGTCGGCGACGGCGTCGCCCAGGATGTTGAAGCCGACGACCGCGCCCGTCACCGCCATACCTGGTGCGACGACCAGCCACGGCTGCTGTAAGAACCGTTCGCGGTTCGCGTTCAGCATCGTCCCCCATTCCGGCCGATTCGGATCGCCGGACAGACCGAGGAAGCTTAAGCCGGCGGCGTCTAAGATCGCGCCGCCCAAACCCATCGTCGCCACGGCCAACAGCGGCGGCAGTATGTTCGGCAGGACGTGCGAAGTCATGAGCCGAAACGGCGTCGCCCCCATCGCCCACGCCGCCTTGACGAACTCCAGGTCGC
>JBOFFD010000112.1:0-7133 GCA_051648425.1 Planctomycetia bacterium | reverse complement strand
CGGAATAGCCGCGCGGATCTTGATACTCGTCTTGCACGATGCACCTCCCGGTGTTGAACCCCGCTCGCCGCGAAGTATTATAGGAAACCGGTCGCGATCGAAAACTTACCGACTTACATCCGTGCCGGCGTAATATGTTTTTCCTGACACGACACCGTCGGCGCCCCTTCGTCCCGGTAATACGCGAACGCCTCGGCGGGATGCTCTAAGAAACCCGCTTCGCGCGAGGTTTCGCTCGGAGACATCGTCGGCGGCAGGTAGACGAGCCATTTCGGATCGACGGCGAATCGACTCATCACTTCCAGCGCCGCCGCCGCGTTCTCTTCGCGGATGGTGACGTTCCGCATCAGCCGCGTCGAAACGATGCGCTTGCCTCTGACGTCGGCGAGGTCTAAGACCTCGTCGTGCCGTTGCTGCGCGGTAAGATCCGCCGCCGTTCCGTCGGGGAGGAACGGCCGGGACGGAATGCAGTACGTGCGTTTCGCCGGGACGAAAACGAATTCGCGTTCGGGGTAGCGCAGCGCCGTCAGTTTGCCGCCGAAGACGCAGCCGGTGTCGATGTTGACGGTGCGGTTCAGCCACTCCGCTTCGGGCGTCGGCGTGTGGCCGTAGACGACCGTCGCCGCGCCGCGGTAGTCCATCGCCCAATTGGAACGTACCGGCAGCCCGAACTCGTCGGTCTCGCCGGTCGTCTCGCCGTAGAGGGCGAAGTCGCGCACCCGGCCCGAACCGCGCCCCTGCATCTCTTCTTTCATTCCCGCGTGCGCCACCACCAGTCGACCGCCGTCGAACACGTAGTGACTTACCAGGCCGTCGAGAAAGCCGGCGAGCGACCGACGGAACGGTTCGCGCACCTCTTCATTCAGACCGTCGATCTCGGCCAGCGTCTCGGCCAACCCGTGCGTGATCTGAACGTCGCGGCCGTTCAGTTTCTTCAGCAGTTCGACGTCGTGGTTGCCGGGGACGCACAACGCCGCGCCGGCTTCGACCATGTTGCGAACGAGGCGTAAGACGTCGACGACGCGCGGCCCACGGTCGACCAAGTCGCCGACGAACACCGCCCGGCGCCCGGCCGGGTGGTGATAGACCACGTCACCCCACCACGGAACGGCGTCCGAAAGGATCGTCCGTTCGTAGCCTAAGACCGAGAGCAGTTCCTCCAGTTCGTCGCAGCAACCGTGGACGTCGCCGATGACGTCGAACGGACCGGCGTCGTGGGTGCGGTCGTTCCACAACGGCACGCGCTCGATGGTCGCCGCATCGATCGTCTCCGGCTCGCTTAAGACGAACACATGCCAGAACCCTTCGCGGCGCAGGCCCGGCAGCGACCGCCGCAACTGCGACCGCTGGTTGCGGACGACGTGCGGGCCGAAGGCGCGGTCGGGGCGGTTCTGATTGCGCTCGCGACACACCCATTCCGGCAAGTCGAGAACGATCGCGACGGGCAGAAAGTGAAACTTCCGCGCCATCTCAACCAGCGGCGCGCGACCCTCCGGCTGCACGTTGGTGGCGTCGACGACGGTAAGACGCCCGCGCGCAAGCCGTTTCGCGGCAAGAAAGTGAAGAACTTCAAAAGCGTCGGCGGTCGCCGCCTGATCGTTGGGGTCGTCGCTGACGATCCCGCGGCACTCGTCCGACGAAAGAATCTCCGTCGGCAGAAAATGCCGCCGCGCGAACGTACTCTTCCCCGACCCACTGGCCCCGACCAACACGACGAGCGACAGTTTCGGAATCGTGATGTTCATGGCGCTCGGCGACTAAGAGAACAGTAGAGCAGTTAGGAAAGCCGTGTAATCGTCTTTCATCGGCAGTTCGGAGTTTCGTCGCAAACGAAACCTTCGAGCGACGCCGACGTCCCCGGAACGCGGGTCTTCGGCGGAACGGTCGTACTCCTCCCAGTAGACGGCGGAGCCGCGTTTCTGCCAGAGCGGCAGATCGTTGAAGTTCACGCCGTTCTGAAAGAGTAGTTCGTTCTTCTCGGCCACGGAAAGGCCGTGCATCCCCGCCGTCGCTTCGCCGACGGTACGGCCCTGCCGCCGCAGCGCCCAATAGCCGTGGGCGTTGAGCGCATTGCGGTGGGCGTCCTCGTTCCGCCAGCGGAAGTAGTCGACGACCGCCTCCCTGTTCGGCAACTGCGAGATGCGGCAGTCGAACGCGGCCGGCGCCCCCAAGAGAAGGGAGAACCTGCCGCTCGCCTCGCCCGCCATTACCGAATTCAGTTTACGCAGTTTCCGATGAAACGCCCGTTCCTCCAGCGCGAACAACAGTGATATCTCGTCGCTTTGCGTATAGGCGTACAACGGCCGGAAACCGCCGTCGCCCATCAGGTGTTCAGCGGTCGCCAGCATCATTTCGTGAAAGCGCAGGTCGAAGGGCGCCTCGAAACGGTGGACTTCCTTCGTCAGCCGGGTGAACGATCGGCCGTCAACGCGGGCGACCATGTACACGCCCGGTAAGACGCAGAAGTCGTGCGCGGTTTCAAACACACGCATCTTCGCGTCGAGTTCATCGAACTTCATCGTTCCATCCTTCGATCACGAAACCGCCCGCTTCATCGATGCGCACGTAGTACAAGTCGTCGAAGCCTTCTTCGAGGTTCGGCCGTTCCATCCGCGCCGCCGTCCCCAAGATTCCTTTCCACGGCACCTGCTGCGCAGCCGGGCGCTGTTCGTTGCGACGCCGGCAGTCTTCGACGCGCGACTGAAAGTAGTATCCCACGACGCGAAACCCCGCTTCTTTCGCCGGCGGCAGAAAAACAGCCCGCGCCGCCCGCGTCGGGTTGGTATTGTCGACGACGAACGGCTGACCGATTTCAAGGCACGTCTGAAACAGACGCCGTTCTCGATGCCGCGTCTTCAGCATGTCCAAATTGATGCGCACGTGCGTGGTGAAGAACCGTTCATTGAAGAACGTCGACTTTCCGGCGCCTTGCAGACCGATGAAGACCACGGCTTCCATGCGTCACCCTTCGACGCGCACCGCCGGCGGGGCGCCCTCTGAGCGTTGAAACACCGCCATCTGCGTCGGCGGGCCTACGGCTTCCTCTTCGCGGCCGATCGGACTGACGCGGACGGTGTAGCCGTGGGTCTTAGCGGTTCGGTCGGCCCAGTTTTGGAATTCCTCGCGCGTCCATTCGAAGCGGTGGTCTGAGTGGCGGAAGCGGCCGGCGGGCAGCGTTTCCCACACTACATTGTACTCGCGGTTCGGCGTGGTGACGACGACCGTCGCCGGGCGGGCGAATTCGAAGACGACGCGCTCGAACGCCGTCAGTCGCGGCGGGTCGAGGTGTTCGATCACTTCCACCGCCGCCGCCGCGTCGAAGCCGACGAGCCGCTCGTCGCGGTAGGTCAGCGACCCGTGCAGCAGCGTCAAGCGTTCGGCGTCGCGCGCCGGGCGTCGTTCCAAATTCAACCGTCGTTCGGCGATTTCCAACGCGCGAAGCGAAACGTCCATGCCGACGATCTTCTCGAACCGACGGTCGGCCAGGAGCGCGCGCAACAGTTTTCCTTCGCCGCACCCCAGGTCCAACACCCGCTTGGCGTCGCAGCCCCGCAGCGCCGCCAACACGGCGCCAAGCCGTTGATCGTTCAGACGCACCTTCTCCTCCGCCGCTTCTTCGGACTGATCGGCGGGGACTTTTTCTTCCTCCTCTTCGTCTTCCAGCGGACTTTCGTCCTCCAAGCGCGCCAACGCCGCGCGGAAAAGTCCGCGGCGATGTTTCAGATAGCGCCGCGAGATTTCTTCTTTTTCTGGGTGAGACGCCAACCAACCGGCGCCGTTCGCCAGCAGCTTTTCCAGTTCGTCGTCGCCGACGAAGTAATGTTTGTCGTCGTCGAAGACCGGGATCAAGACGTATAAATGCGTCAACAGTTCAGACAGCGTCTTAACGCCGTCGATGGCGACGGAGTAGTAGGGACTGTCGCCCCAGTCGGGGAATTGGTCGTCGAGCGGATGGCGGACGGCCTGCACGGTGTAGCCCAGCGGCTCGAACAGGCGCTGCGGGAAACGGTCGCCGCCGCGCGCCGGCAGCACGTCGAGCCGCGCCCGCAACGGCAGCGGAGTGGCGGCGAGTTCGGGATTGTGGTCGCAACGGCCGGCGAGCGCCGTGCGGAACACCTGGGCGATCGCCACGCTTAAGAACGACGACGCCACATACGGTCGGTCGTTCACGTACTGACCCGCCCCGGCCCCGCGATAGGATCGGTCGCGCACCATGCCCACCGGGTCGACGTCGAGTAAGACGGCCGCCGTCGTCCGTTCAACCGTTGCTTCGGGATAGAAAACGTGCGCCTTGCCGAAACTCAGATCAAAGGTCTGAAAGCGGTCGGGGTGCTTGTGCAGCAGCCGGCCTAAGTCGGTGGCGGGCTGGTGGGTGGTGGTGATGGTCAGCAGCATGGTGGTTCCGTGGTGCGCCGATCGGTCGTACACGGAACGAGACGGCCGACCGGCGCGAAAGGTTCGCCGACGGTCATTGATAGGAAGATTGGAAACCGGGGCGCGAATTCAGAGCGCGCCGTCGGATCGGAAGCCGGCGGAGATATCGTCGGCGTCGCGGGTGGCGACCGCTCGCCAGACGGCCGAGTCGATCGAGTTGCCGATCGCGCGGACCGAGCCGTCGAGGAAGACCGCGTTCACGACGCCGATGTACGGCGATCGGGCGCCGATTGGATCGGCCGCCAACAGAATCGCCAAGAAGAGCATTTCGCCGCTCGTACGTCGGCCCGTCCCACGCGGGCGCCTCTTCAACGATCTTGGTGTCTATCGTCCGGAGTTCGTCCTAACGAAGTATAACGAATGTGTTTCGTCATACGATGTATGGCAGGCAGGCTCCGGCGATTTGTTTTCGACGTGGAGGCCGACGCGCCTCAGGAGTTGCGTACACGGTCGCGGGTTGTCGACGGGTGATGGGCAGCCGCTTCACGGCGCGACCGGAGCGGAAGGAAGGTTTTGTCCGTTTTTATACTTCTACTTCCCGGCCGCGCCCGCGCGGTTGTACGCGCGGGCTGAATCTAAGAGCGCAGCGTCGCGGTAAAAATTCGGTGGTCTTACACGATCGGTCCGGGCAGGCGGCGGGCGGCGGAGCGCGTGGCGTACGAGGTCAAGGCGATCGCCAGGATGACGAGCGGCGTGATTACTTCGCCCGGACCGTCTTTGACGGCGAAATGCGACGCCGACGCCCCCGTCAGGTTGAAGACGATCCCCGCGTACGCCCATTCCTTCAGTCGCGGCGTTCCCGGAAGCAGCAGCGCGATCACGGCCAGTAGTTTCCAGGCGCCCAAAATCGTGAAGAAGTAGAGCGGATACCCCAGCTTGGCGGCGCCGGCGGCGACCTCCGGGGGCTGCGCGATGTCGAAATAGCCGCCGGTGAGGTAGGCCAAGGACAGCAGTGCGGTGGTCGTCCAATACGCAATCTTTTGCAGCACGTCGAACCTCATATTCAAGGGTGGTCGTCCAAGTTCCACTGTCGGGCGCGTCGGCTTGAGTCTTATGGATTTAGACGTTGAGGCGGATCGTCGCACGGCGGCGATCCGGTGCAATACGAATCCTCCGCCGGCACTGATTTTTTGGGGAGTTCAATGACGGGGAATCCGGCGCGGCGGCGGTCGCGAATCGTTTTGACGGCGTTGGCGGCGCTGCTGGCCGTTGCCATGATCGCGGGGGCGTCGATCGGCACGACGACCATCCCGCCGGGGCGCGTCGCGGCGCTGATCGCGCAGCCGGCGATCGGCCGGGCGTGGGTCGACGGCCCGGCGTGGCAGGAGGTGGTCGTCTGGAAGATCCGGTTGCCGCGCGTCTGCCTGGCGGCGCTGGTCGGCGGCGGTTTGGCGTTGTGCGGCGCCGTGTTGCAGGGGGTGTTTCGCAACCCGATGGCCGACCCCGGCGTGTTGGGCGTTTCCGGCGGGGCGTCGCTGGGGGCGGTGACGGCCCTCTACCTAAAACTGCCTGGGGCGGCGGCGGTGCCGGGGGCGGCGTTCGTCGGCGCGACGGCGGCCGCTTTCTGTGTCTACGCGCTGGCCGCCCGCCGCGGCAAAGCCCCCATCACCCTGTTGCTGCTGGCCGGCATCGCCGTCGGCGGGCTGGCGTCGTCGCTGACCACTTTCCTGCTGGCGCTGTCGCTGGAACAGTACGAAGTCGGTCAGCGCATCCTCTTTTGGTTGATGGGCGGACTTGACGGAAAGTCGTGGGGGGAAGTGCGGCTGGCGTTGCCGGCCGTCGGGTTCGGCGGGGCGCTGCTACTGCTGTTCGCCCGCGATCTTAATGTGTTGACGCAGGGGGAGGAATCGGCCGCCGCGCTCGGGGTCGACGTCGCGCGGGTGCGTCGCCGGGCGTTGGTGTTGACTTCGGCGGTCACGGCCGCCTGCGTCGCCGTCGGCGGGGCGCTGACCTTCCTGGGCTTGGTCGCGCCGCACATGCTGCGGCTGGCGGTCGGCCCCGACCATCGGCTGCTGCTGCCGGGCAGCTTCCTTTTCGGCGGCGCGCTGCTTGTCTTCGCCGACGTGTTGGCGCGCTCGGCCGCCGCCCCGCGCGAGATACCGCTGGGCGTGATGACCGCGCTCTTGGGCGGTCCGGTCTTCATCGCTTTGCTGCTGCGACACGCGGCGCGGGGGGACGCGGAATGAAGGACGCCGTTCCACCGTTGGTCGAAGCGGTCGGCGCTGGTTTCGCCTACGGCGACCGCACCGTTCTGAGCGACGTCGATTTGGAGCTGCGCGCCGGCGACGTCTTGGGCGTCTTAGGCCCCAACGGCGCCGGGAAGTCAACGCTCATCCGTCTGCTCTTAGGACTGGCGGCGCCCACCGCGGGGCAGGTGAAACTGCTCGGCCGGCCGATTGAAAGCTATTCGCGGCGCGCGGTCGCGCGGATGGCGGCGCTGGTGCCGCAGGACGCCGCCGCCGACTTCGGATTTTCGGTGCGGGAAGTGGTGGAAATGGGGCGGACGCCGTTCCTCGGGCGTTTTCAGCCGCCGTCGGCCGTCGACCACGCCGCCGTCGACCAGGCGCTGGCCGCCACCGAAACCGAGCACCTGGCCGACCGCCCGGTCGACCGGCTTTCTGGCGGCGAGCGACGGCGGGTGCTGCTGGCCCGCGCCTTGGCTCAGACGCCGCGCGTCTTATTCCTCGACGAGCCGACCG
>JBOFFD010000111.1:0-12573 GCA_051648425.1 Planctomycetia bacterium | reverse complement strand
TCCTTCACCGCATGTTCGCCGCGATCGTCATTGAAACCCCCGAGCAGATGGCGTTCTTTCAGAACCCGCAGGGGATGCTCTACTACTCCGCCGTCAGCGGCTTCGGGTATTGGCTGAACGCGATGGTGGTGCTGTTCCTGACGGGAACGGTCTTCGCCTTCGTCGTCACCACGCTTACATACCGCAACCCGATCAAGGGCTTCGTCTACACGGCGAGCGGCGTGTTCGAGGGACTGCGCGACATCCTGATGCTGCCGTTTCAGTTCCGGCGAGTGTACGCCGTCGCTCAGCTCAGTTTCCGCGAAGCGATCCGCCGTCGAATCCTGTTCGTTTTCGTTCTGTTCACGGTGCCGTTCCTTTTCGCCGGCTGGTACCTGCCGAACAACGAAGAAGCCGGCCTGCGGTCGCTGGTGGCGTTCGTCAACATCGCCATGACGTTCCTCGTCCTGCCGCTCACCATCTTCCTCGTGTCGATGAGCCTGCCGAACGACTTGAAGCGTAAAACGATTCACACCATCGTCACGAAACCGATCAACCGATTGGAACTGATCGTCGGCCGCATCCTGGGCTTCATGGGCGTCTTCACTTTGGTGCTGACGGTAATGGGCCTCGTCAGCGTCGGCTATTTGTACTTGCAGGTTTCCGACAACGTCCGCGCCACCCAATGGACGGCCCGCGTGCCGATCTACGCCGCGCCGCCGGTTTTCCGCGACCCGGAAGAGAACAAGTTGGAAGTACGCGACGCCAACGGCCTGGCTTCGCCGCTCATGTTCATGAAGGACGGCGTCCGCGGCATCGGCGGCACCAACGTCGGCAAAGAGTGGTCGTACCGCAGCCACATCGAAGGGGAAACCAGCGACAGCGCCTCGTGGTACTTCAACTTCGACCCGACCCGGCTGGCCGGCCGAGAGAACGTGCGCGTCGAGTTTCAATTCGACATCTTCAAGACGACCAAAGGCGACCCCACCCGCGAAGGCGCCGACAAGTCGGGCGTGTT
The DNA here is from genome assembly GCA_051648425.1 of Planctomycetia bacterium. Lineage (GTDB taxonomy): Bacteria > Planctomycetota > Planctomycetia > Kolteriales > Kolteriaceae > JBOFFD01. The sequence goes on along the minus strand of JBOFFD010000111.1, from coordinate 11,576 downwards.
CGCCAGCTTGTGGTTTCTCGACCGCGCGTCGGGCGTCGACTTGGCAAAGGTTTTCAACGACCCCAACGTGAAGCAGCAAACCCTTGAAGATCTGCGTGCGAAGGGCCAACTGTACGACGTCGTTCTGCGGGTGAACAACAACCGCACCAACGTCATCGAAAACGTGCCGATCGACGTCTTCAATAGCGGCAAGGTCGAAGTGCTGGCGCAGTGTCTCACGCGGAATCAGTTCGTCGGCATGGCGCCGGCCGACTTGTACTTCCTCGCGTCGGAACAAGGCTTCGTCTACAATTTCTTCAAGGGAATGGTCGGGCTGTGGCTGCAGGTGCTGCTGCTGACCTGCGTCGCCGTCTCGGCCAGCACCGTGCTGAAGGGGTTCGTTACGGCGCTCTTCGCCGTCACCATCTACATTCTGGGAGTTTCCTACGCCTTCCTATTGGGCATCGTCTACGGCGTGGTGAAAGGGGGCGGGCCGATCGAAGCCTCCATCCGGCTGGTGACGCAGAACAATCAGACGACCGATCTCGACCCGACGATAATCAACCGCGTCGCCGTTTTCGTCGACGGCGGCGTCTTGGCGTTCATGGAAGTGGTGTCGCGGTTCGTCCCCGACCTCAGCACCCTTGAAATGTTCTCTTACGTGGCGGAAGGCTTCAACATTCCCGAAGCGCTGCTGTTGCGAAACGTACTCATCATCTTCGGCTACGTGGTTCCTGTCGTCATCGTCGGCTACTTCTTTCTGAAAACCCGGGAGATCGCCACGGTATGAACCCGTCGCGTCAACGTAAGATCGTCTACCTGCTGACGATCGTCGTCCTCTTCACCGGCCTGTTGCTGCTGGGGCGGGGTATCGAGGCCACCGCCGTGCAGAACAAGCTCGCGGCGAAGAGCCTCGGAAAGATCAATCCGGTTTCGGGCACCGCCAACCTGGTGTTCTTCGGCTTCCGCGGCGTCGCCGTCACCTTCCTCTGGTATGAGTTCGACCAGATGAAGAAGAAGGAACGTTGGTTCGAGATCCGTCCGATCCTCGAATCGATCACGCTGCTGCAGCCGAACTTCGTCGGCCCCTGGACCTTCCAGGCGTGGAACATGGCGTACAATATCGCCGCCGAGTGGGAGTCGGTCGCCGACAAGTATTACTGGATCCGCGAAGGCATCGACTACATGAAGCAGGCGACGACCACCAACGCCGACCAGCCCGACATGGAGTGGTACGTCGGCTGGCTGTACTACAACCGCTTCGGTATGAGCGACGAGAAGACCTACCTTCGCGAACTGTTTAAGAAAGACCCCGACGACGAATTCGTTCGCTCGGAGAAGTCCGGCATCAAGGACAACTTCGAGAAGGGCTACGATTACTTCGAAGTGGCCAACGACACCCTGCGTCGGCTGAACGCCAAACCGAAGCAGCGCGGCATCACGCCGTTCATGTCGTACCCCGCGATGTGCAAGACCACTTACTCCGACTTCCGCGGCAAGGACGGCCTCTTCGGCGAAACCACCCGCGAAGCGTGGCGCACCGCCTACAACGAGTGGATTGAGTTCGGCCAGGAAGGCGTGCTCGACCGCAACGAACCGAAGAAGTACCGCCTTGAGTTCGCGCCGGAGGAATGGGACAAGCTGACCGACGATCAGCGGCACTGGTCGCAGCACTACGCGAAGATCGTCAACTATTACTACTGGAAGAAGCGGACCCGCCGCGAGGCGACCGACGAAATGCAGGCCGCCCGCGAAGCGTTCTACAAGGCCGACGAAGCTTTCAAAAAGGCTGACTATAAGACGGCGATCGCGCAGTTTGAAAAGGGCTTCCCGATCTGGCGTAAGATCATGGAGGACGACGACAATCTTCGCAACGACTCGTTGTTCGTCGAAGACTCGCAGGACTACGAGGCGACGTACCTGCGGATCTTGAGCCGCCTGGACGAACCCCGGCCGGCCAAACGGCCGTTCGAGGGTCTGTTTGACGAAAAGCCGATGCCGCCGCCGCGAGGTGCGGGCCAAGGCGACTTGCAGCGGGCCCCCCCGAAGACGCCGCCCGCCGCCACCTCGGAAGGCCAACCGGCGACGCCCCCCGAGGCTCCGCCGGCCCCCCCGCCCTCGAAGTAAACCGGTCTTAGCGGTCGGCCGCTCCGCCCGCGACTACACTCCGCCCGTGACACTCCCACTGAGTGCTACGAACGGTTTTCAGTCGCGGGCGGAGGTTTTTCTTGATGGCGTTGGACGACGGTTCTTCGGCGTATCTGATTCTGGGTGGGTCCGGCGGCATCGGTTCGGCGCTGGCGCGCCGCCTGGCGGCCGCCAACGGCAGGGTCTTTCTCGCCGGTCGGTCGGCGGCGAAGCTTGACGCCGTCGCCGACGCGCTTCGCGCTCCCCGCCTCGTCGTCGACGCCCGCGAGCCGGCCGAGGTCGACGCCGCCGTGCAGGCCGCCTTGACGGCGTTCGGTCGGCTGGACGGCGTCGCCAACTGCGTCGGTTCCCTGCTCCTAAAGCCGGCCCATCTCACCACCCCCGCCGAATGGGCCGAAACGATCGCGGTGAACCTGACGTCGGCCTACGGCGTCGTCGCTTCGGCGGCTAAGGCGATGACGGCGGCCGGCGGTGGCTCGATCGTCCTGTTGTCGTCGGCGGCGGCCCGCGTCGGCATGACCAATCACGAAGCGATCGCGGCCGCGAAGGCGGGCGTCGTCGGCCTTACGCTGGCGGCGGCGGCGACCTACGCCAACAAAGGCGTACGGGTCAACTGCGTCGCCCCCGGCTTGGTCGAAACCCCGCTGACCGAGCGTATTACGGCCAGCGAACTCGGCCGAAAGGCTTCGCTGTCGATGCACGCACTGGGAAGGTTGGGGTCGCCCGAGGACGTCGCCTCCGCCGTCGCCTGGCTGCTCGACCCGGCCAACAGTTGGATCACCGGTCAAGTTTTAGGCGTCGACGGCGGCTTGGCGTCGGTCCGACCCCGTCCCACGGAACGGGCGACTTGAAAAAAATTGAAACCGGCCGGCGATTCCAACGTATTCCTTTGCGTGGAACCAAGAGTCGGTCACAGGCGACGAAGAAGCAACACCGTACCGCCGACCGATGTCGGGCTTGACGCCCGCCGCAGATCCCTGTTTACATTTGTACATTGTGAACATAGAATCAGTAGTGACGGGGTTGGACGGCCGACTCGCGGACAACCGTAGTTGGAAAAACAAGCAGAAACTTCCACGAATCGGGCCGGAAGTTCCGTCCCGCCGGTTTTTTCCGTGGAATACTATTCACGATTGGAACCTTCCAAGTCGTAGCAGGTGGTGCGACGGCGGGATGACACTGGATCGTCAAAACAGGCGGTTGCGGTGGCGGACCTGTTTGCGTCGCCAAGCTCAGGATGCTGAAGGAACGGACGTTGAACGACGGTCGAGACCCTCCCGGGACGCCGTCGCCGATCATCAAGGAGGAGAAGCAACCATGTTGGTTTTGACCCGGCGAGCCGGCGAATCGATCCACATCGATTCCAACATCACGATCACCGTATTGGAAGTCCGCGGCAGCCAGATCCGCATCGGCATCGACGCCCCCCGCGACATCGCCATCTGTCGGGCGGAGCTTCGAAAGGACGACGTCGGCGATCCGGTCGACGAACTCGTTTTGGCGGGCGCGGGTTGATCGGCGTCGGCGATCGTCGCCCCTCGCTCGTAGGCCTATCGACGCCGACCGAACCAGGCGGCCTCCGGCGTTAGGGTGTCCTCCAAGGACGCCCTGCGCCTGAAACCGTCGCCCTAATGCCTCGCCGACCCCCGTCCTCCGAAGTCGACTTTCCCTTCTCCTCTGTTTTGCCGGTCGGATTCCATACAATCAATGCTGTCAGGAATCGGCGGTTCGACCCCGCGCCCGCCCAAGAGACGATCCCCGCCTCTTTAAAATTTCGAGGATTCGATGCATAAAGACGCCGTGAAACGCTGGGTTTTCGTCGTCGCACTGTCGCTCTGGTTGCCGGCCGCCGACTTGGTCTGGGGAGCCAGCCCGACGACCAACCCCGGGGGATCGACGAAATCGACCGTCGCCGCGGTCGACGCCGTCGATTTTAGTCGCGACATTTTGCCGATCCTATCGAACAACTGCTTCTCCTGCCACGGCCCCGACGCCGGCTCGCGTCAAGCCGATCTACGGCTCGACCTCCGCGACGCCGCCACCGGCGGCGGCGCGATCGTCCCGGGCAAGGCCGCCGAAAGCGCCGTCTTGGCCCGCATCGCCAGCACCGACCCCGACCAGGTGATGCCACCTCCCTCTTCGAACAAGAAGGTGTCCGAGGCGCAGCGCCGGCTGCTGGAACGATGGATCGACTCCGGCGCGAAATGGGGTCGGCACTGGTCGTTCGAGCCGGTGCGCCGCCCGACTCCGCCCGCAACCGCCAACCGCGCCTGGCCGCGAAACCCCATCGACCAGTTCGTCTTGCACCGCCTAGAACGCGAAGGATTGACACCGTCGCCGGAGGCGTCGAAGGAGATCTTGCTGCGGCGGGCGACGCTCGACCTTACCGGCCTGCCCCCGACCCTCGCCGAAATGGACGCCTTCCTCGCCGACACCGCCGCCGACGCTTACGAACGGGCGGTCGATCGGTTGCTCAAATCGCCGCACTATGGCGAACGGATGGCCTGGGACTGGCTTGACGCCTCCCGCTACGCCGACACCAACGGCTATCAGGGCGATTCGGAACGGACGATGTGGCCCTGGCGCGATTGGGTGGTTCGGTCGTTCAACGACGACGCGCCGTACGACCGGTTCACGGTCGAACAGTTGGCGGGCGACCTGCTGCCGAACGCCACCCCGGATCAGAAACTGGCGACCGCGTTCAATCGCAATTACATGATCAACGGCGAAGGCGGCCGCATCCCCGAAGAAAACCGCGTCGAGTATCTTTTCGACCAGACCGAAACCGCGGGGTCGATCTGGCTGGGTCTGACCCTCACCTGCACCCGCTGTCACGACCATAAGTTCGATCCGATCACTAAGAAAGAGTACTTTCAGTTGCTGGCCTACTTCGACCGCACCGTCGTCGACGGTGGCGGCGGCAGCGGTCAGACGGCCCCGATCTTAGACTTCGCCACCCCCGCGCAGACCAAAGAGTACAACGAAGCGGCCGGCTCGTTCGATTCGCTGGCGAAGGAAATGATCGAGCTTGAAAAGAAGATGGTCGCCGCTTCCGAGGTGGTGAAGGACGGTAAGGCGGTGTCTACGCTGCCGTCGACCATCCGCGAAACGCTTCGCCAGAGTGCGTACGGCCGACCCAATCAGAACTTCGACGAACTCGCCAAGTTTTACGAGAAATCGAATCCCGACTACGTCGCCAAACTGACCGAAGTGCGCCAGCGCAAACAACGCCGCGACGCCGCCCAGGCCGCCATCCCTCGCGTCATGGTGATGGAAGACGCCGAAAAGCCCCCGCGTGAAACGTTCCAACTAACGCGCGGCGCCTACGACAAGCGCGAAGACAAAGTCGAACCCGGCACGCCCTCCGTCTTACACCCGCTGCCGTCGGCCGCTCCGAAGAACCGGACCGCGCTGGCGCAGTGGATCGTCGATCCGCAAAACCCGCTCACCGCCCGCGTGACGGTGAACCGCTTCTGGCAGAACCTGTTCGGCGTCGGCTTGGTGAAAACGTCCGAAGACTTCGGTCTGCAAAGCGAAAAACCCTCGCACCCCGAACTGCTCGACTGGTTGGCCGACGAATTCGTCCGCACCGGTTGGGACGTCAAGGAACTGCACCGCCTCGTCGTCACCAGTTCGACCTACCGGCAGTCGTCGAAGGCGTCGAAAGCCCTCCGGGACCGCGACCCCGACAACCGCCTGTTGGCCCGCGCCAGCCGACACCGGCTGCCGTCGTGGATGATCCGCGACCAAGCCCTGGCGGCCGCCGGCCTGCTCGTGCCGACGGTTGGCGGCCCGCCCGTCAAACCGTACCAGCCCGCCGGCATCTGGGAGGAAGCCAGTTTCGGCTTCAAGACCTACGTGCAGGATCACGGCGACGCCCTCTACCGCCGCAGCCTGTACATCTTCTGGCGGCGCATCGCCGGTCCGACGATGTTCTTCGACACCTCGGCCCGCCAAGTCTGCACCATAAAAAGCACGCGGACGAACACCCCGCTGCACGCTCTCACCACGCTCAACGACGTGACGTACGTCGAGGCGGCGCGGGTGCTGGCGCAGCGGGCCTTGGAGACGCCCGACCCCGCCGACGCCGCGAAACTGACCACCGCCTTCCGTCGCGCCGCTGCCCGAAAGCCGACGCTGGAGGAAGTCGATCTGTTGGTCGCCAGCTTGAACCGGATGCGAAAGATTTACACCGCCGATCGGCCTGCCGCCGAGCAACTGCTGACGATCGGCGAGTCGCCGCACGACGCCAAAATCGACTCCGTCGAACACGCCGCCTACACCGCGGTCTGCACGCTGATTCTGAACCTCGACGAAACGCTGACGCGCCAGTGACACCGCCGAACGACGGAAGGACCACCCTCATGAATCCGATCCGCGACTTGCAGGCGCTGACCGCTCGGCGCCATTTCTTCGGCCGGTCGGCCCTCGGCCTTGGCGGCGCCGCGCTGGCGTCGCTGCTGAACCGAAACGCGGCGGTCGCCGACGGTGGCGCGCCGGGCGTCGTACCGCCCGCCGTCACCGGCTTCCCGACCTTCGCCCCCAAGGCGAAGCGCGTCGTCTATCTGTTTCAGAACGGCGCTCCATCGCACGTCGATCTTTACGACCACAAACCGAAACTGAAAGAGTGGATGGGGAAGGAGATCCCCCCCGAGGTCCAGGCGGGCAAACGCCTCAGCACCATGACCAGCGGTCAGAACTCGAAACCGGTGCTGCCCGAAATCAGCAAGTTCGCCCGCCACGGCGCCAGCGGCGCCACCGTCAGCGACTTCCTGCCCCGCATCGCCAGCATCGCCGACGACCTCTGCTTCATAAAGTCGATGTACACCACCCAGGTGAACCACGCGCCGGCCATCACGTTCTTTCTCACCGGCGGCGAGCAGCCGGGACGACCCAGCATGGGCGCCTGGCTGACCTACGGCCTCGGTTGCGACACCGACGAACTGCCGTCTTTCGTCGTCATGACCTCGCGCGACAAGGAAGCGTCGTGCGGTCAGATCTTCTACGACTTCTACTGGGGCAGCGGCTTCCTGCCGTCCAAGTACCAGGGCGTGAAATTCCGTGGCAGCGGCGACCCGGTCTTATACCTCTCCAACCCCGACGGCATGAGCCGTGAGACTCGCCGCGCCGTGCTCGACGACCTCGCCGCCTTCAATCAGCGGTCGCTGCGGGAATATGGCGATCCGGAAACCGCCACCCGCATCGCGCAGTATGAAATGGCGTATAAGATGCAGATGAGCGTGCCGGAGTTGACCGACTTCGCCCGCGAACCGAAACACGTTCTTGAAGCCTACGGCCCCGACGTCCGGCGGCAGGGATCTTACGCCTACAACTGCCTCATGGCCCGGCGGCTGTTGGAGCGAGGCGTGCGCTTCGTGCAACTCATGCACGCCGGCTGGGATCAACACCGCAATCTTTCATATCAGTTGAAAACGCAATGCACCGACGTCGACGCGCCGTCGGCGGCCCTGGTCTCCGATCTGAAACGGCTGGGCATGCTTGAAGACACGCTGGTGATCTGGGGCGGCGAATTCGGCCGAACGCCGTTCCTGCAAGGTAAGATCGAAGATCGCCAACAGTGGGGCCGCGACCACCACCCGTACACGTTCACCACCTGGATGGCCGGCGGCGGCGTGAAATCGGGGACCACTTACGGCGCGTCCGACGAATTCGGTCACAACGCCGTCGTCGATCCTGTGCACGTCCACGACTTCCAGGCGACCATCCTTCACCTGTTGGGCATCGAGCACACCAAGTTGACCTACCGCTATCAAGGCCGCGACTTCCGCCTCACCGACGTCCACGGCGAAATCGTCCACGGCGTCTTGGCGTGACGCCCGCGCCACCCCGCTGCCGCAGACTGGATTTGACGAACGCCGGTGTTGCTGGTAAACTTGTCGCAGGCGGGTGTCGATAGATCAGCCTGTCGACCGTCCATCCTCCGCCCTCCCGCAGCGTACCTCGCAAGACTTGCCGACGTATCGACATCGGCGACCGCCACGGTCGCACCAGCCGCAAGGTGGAACCACCATGTTCCGAATTGACGCTTCCGATACGTCGTCCGTCTATTGCGACGGCGTTTCGCGCCGCAGCTTCGTGCAGCTCGGCGTCGCGGGAATGGCGACCGCCGGCTTGGCCGACATCCTGGCCGCCCGCGCCGCGCGCGGCTCGGCGTCGGTCGGGCGGACCGCCGACAGCGTCATTCTCCTTTGGCTCGACGGCGGCCCGGGCCACATGGACCTCTACGACATGAAGCCGGAGGCGCCGGCCGAGTACCGCGGCTTTTGGAAGCCGATCCCCACCAACGTTTCGGGGATCGAGATTTCCCCCCTCTTCCCGAAACAGGCCCGCATCGCCGACAAATTCGCCCTGCTGCGGTCGCTGCACCACGACAACGGCGACCACTTCGCCGCCGCCCACGGCATGCTCACCAGCCGCATCGCCGGGGTCAGCGGCGCCGCCACCGCCGGCAAAAGCCCGGCGCTGGGGTCCATCGTCGCCAAGCTGCGCGGCTCCAACCAGCCGGCCATGCCCGCCTACGTTGGCGTCCCCTACTCCATGAGCGTCGGCCTGCGTCCCGGCTATTTCGGCGCCAACTACCTCGGTCGGCCGTTCGATCCGTTCGACACCGCCGGCGACCCCAACGCCCCCAACTTCGAGGTTCAAAACCTCGGCCTTAACGGCCTCACGCTCGACGCCCTCGACGATCGCAAGAAGCTCCTCGGCACCCTTGACGGCCTGCGCCGCGACGTCGACCGCACCGGCGCCGTCGACGCCATGGACCGCTTCCAGCGCAGCGCCTACGAACTCGTCTCCGGGGCCGCCGCCCGCGCCGCCTTCGATCTCTCCAAGGAAGAACCCCGCCTCCGCGACCAATACGGCCGCAACACCTTCGGCCAAAGCTGCCTGCTCGCCCGCCGACTGGTTCAAGCCGGCACCACCTTCGTCACCTGCCACTACGGCGGCTGGGATCACCACTGGGACTTGCAGAAGGGGATGGACAACAACCTGCCGATCGTCGACGCGGCGGTCTCCAGCCTCGTCGCCGACCTGGAAGCCCGCGGCCTCTTAGACCGCACGCTGGTTCTGCTGTGCGGCGAGTTCAGCCGCACCCCGCGCATGAACGACGGCGGCAACGGCGGCGCCCCGATGAGCATGGGCACCCCCGGCCGCGACCACTGGGGCAACTCGATGTTCTGCTTCCTGGCCGGCGGCGGCGTGCGGGGCGGCACGGTCGTCGGCGCCACCGACAAAAAGGGCGAAGCCCCCGTCCAGCGGGCCGTCACCCCGGGCAACCTGCACGCCACCATCTACCACGCCCTGGGCATCGATCCGACGACCAGCTTCCTGGACAACACCGGCCGCCCCATCGCCGCCACCGACGACGTCGCCCCGATCCACGAACTGTTCGGCTGACCGACGATTCGAGCGGACGGCGGACCTCCCGGCCCGCCCGAATCTCCGAATCTCCGAATGTAGGGCGGAACTCTGGTCCGCCCGAAAGGAAAGTGCCGCCAGCCCCAAATCCTACTCTTGTGTGTTCGTAAGCGTTGATCCGTCGTAGCGTCGGCGAAGGAGTTTCGTCCCCGCGCTCCTCCGTGGCGCACGAGACGTCCACCTTACATTCGGTCTTCCCGTCCCGACGAAATGGTTCATCCAGGAAATATGTTTCCATTTTTCCGGTTTTGCAAGACGCGGCCCCCCGTCTTCGGTTACATTGGCTACGCAACGAGGTTCAGCCACGGAAATCCGCTGGACCACGCCCCTTGTTGCGGCGAACGTCGCCGCGCCGTCGATCCCGCTCGTGCTGAACCGCCTCGTTGCGCCGCCACTGTTCAGCCACTTAGGAGTTTTGCCGTGCCGCACTCGCAACCGTCTCATTCTAACCCCCCCCCCACATTCTCGCTTTCATAAGAAAGAACGGTTAAGAGCATCTCCCTCGATTTCAAAGCCAGGCCGCTTCGGCGTCGAAACCCTGGAAGACCGCACCACCCCGGCCACGCTTCTCTGGTTGGGAACCGCTTCCAGCAACTGGAACAGCGATAGTTGGACGATCGTCAACGACGGCACCGCCGACCCCGGCCTGCGCCCCGGCAACAACGACGTCTTGATGTTCAACACCACCTCGACCGGCTTCAACACGTCGAATGGTTTCAGCAACTCCAACAACCTGCCGACCAATCCCACTGGTCTGACGCTGCAAATCAACGACGCCAGCGGCCTCGGCGACTTTTTCATTTCCGGCAATCAAATCAATCTGGCGGTGGCCGGGATTGCAAGCTGCGTGGTTTCAAACGGCACCGACGTCAATATCTTCGCCGACTTGAACATCACCGCCGCGACGACCATCAACACCACCGCCGCCCTCGACGCCGACTTCCGCGGCGCTGGCACGGTCGTCAAAGAAGGTTCGGGAACGCTTGTCGAAAACGATTCATCGCTGTTCACCGGCGGTTTCGTCGTCAACGCCGGCGGTCTTACCGTCCAGGGTGATTTGAGCGCCAACACGTTCACATTGGCCGACGCGCCGGGCGTCGCGCTGAACATGAGTTTCGCAACGATCGGCAACCTCTCCGGCGGCGGAGCCAGCGGCGGAACGGTTACGCTGGGAAGTTCCAACATCATCCGCCAGACGACCGACGCCACCTTCTCGGGAACGATGACCGGCACCAACGGCTTCACCAAGCAAGGCTCCGCCGTACTGACGCTGGCCGGCGCCGCGACCTACACCAACACGACCACGATCCAAGAAGGGATCCTGCGGGCCGGAGCCGCCAACGTTTTCAGTTCCGCTTCGACGATCGATTTGGCGAACGGCGTCGGCGTCGCTTTGGATCTCAACAACTTCAACAATACCGTGCAAAGTTTGACCGGCGGCGGCGCCAACGGCGGCAACGTCACCTTGGGCAGCGGAACGCTGACCATAAGCAACCTTGGTGGTCAAACCTACAGCGGCGTCATCAGCGGCGCCGGCGGCTTGGTGAAGAACGGCGCGTCGACTCAGACCTTCGCCCGTTCAAACACCTTCACCGGCCCGGTTCAACTCAACGCGGGGTCGCTCCGCGGCACCGCCACCGGCACGCCGTTCGGCGTCGGTACGGCGGTGACGATCGCCAACGCTTCCGGGGCGGTTCTCGATGTCAGCGGAGCCATTTCCGTAGCCATCGGCAGCCTGGCGGGCGGCGGCGCGATTGGTGGAACGCTTTTCACCTCCTCCGGTTCCACGTTCACCGTTGGCAATGCCACCGACACTACCTACAGCGGCACGGTTTCCGTAGGCGGTACCTTCGTGAAGGTCGGTTCCAGCGAACTGACGTTCGACGGCACGTCCGGCTCGTTCGGCGCCACGACGATCAACGCCGGCCGGATCCTCATCGGCAGTCCCGACGTCGACTCGCTCGGCGAACTGACCCTCGCCAACGTCGCTGGGGCCGAACTCGACCTCCAAG
>JBOFFD010000110.1:0-6223 GCA_051648425.1 Planctomycetia bacterium | reverse complement strand
GCTGCAAGCGGTTGGAAGAACTTCTCATGACCCCCTTCGACATGGGCGACTACGTGCGGGCGTCGCTGGCGGCGTCGTGGAGTCGGGGCCGGTGGTACATGGCGTCGGCGCTGCTCTTGTGGGTGGTCGCGGTGTCGATAGGCCGACTTCCCGCCGAGCGCGGCCTGCTGGCGGCGGCGGCGGGCCTGGGCATGATCGGTCTCTATTTCGCGCTCGGCTTCCGCAGCTTGGCGAAGTCGGCCGACGGCGTACGCACCGGTTTTCTGCTGACCGTCGGTCTGCCGCTTTTGGCGTGGGCGCTTGGTTCGTCGGGGGCCGACTGGCTGGCGCGGTGGACGCCGCCCGGCGCCGTATACTACGCTCTGCACGGCCCGTACCAACCGATCGCCACGATCGGGGCGGCCCTGTTGATGGGCGGGCTGACGGTTTACACGCTGCGAGCCGCGCACGGCTCGTTCATGAACGACCTGCGGAATTGGTACGATGTCAACGTCGGCGCGCGTTGAGCGCGTCGAACCGACGGCCGCGCCCAGCGCCGAGAACGCGCATTTTTCGCTGCAAAGGACGACGACCATGACCGGGGACGCCACCACCGAAACGCTAGACGCCGTCGAAGCGCCCGCCGAAGCCGCCGCCGCCGCCGGCGGCGAAGAAACGCCCTACGCCGGTCTGAAACTGCTCGCGGTCGACGACGAAAAGATCTACATCGACACGTATCGCAAGTACTTCGGCAAGCGCGGCTTCCAGGTCGACGTCGCCGACAACCTCAGCGACTTCGAGCAGAAGCTGCGCGCCGTCCACCACCACGTCGTCCTGCTCGACTACTACCTCGACAACGACAAGATCGAGGGCGACGTCATGATGCAGATGGTCGAACAGTACGACCGCGACGCCTCGGTGCTGGTGGTGACCGGTCGGCCGTCGCTCGACGCCGCCGTCGTCAGCCTGCGGAAGCACGTCTTCGACTACCTCAGCAAGCCGATTAAGATCGACCTGTTGGCCGAGGCCGTCAACCGGGCGCTGGAAGCCAAGGGCCTGTTGCGGATGTCGGCCAACGAGCTGCATCGGGCCATCGGCGAAAAGATCCGCGAGGGACGAAAGAGCAAGGGGCTGACGCTGGCGCAGCTCGCCGAGCGCACTGGTCTGAGCGTCGGCTTCTTAAGCCAGGTCGAACTGGGGAAGAACAGCGCGTCGATCGACACCCTGTACCGCATCGCGCGAGCGCTGGGCACCGACGTCGGCGGCTTCTTTCTTTGATTCGTTCAAGCCGACGGCGCCGCGAGGGTCAACGGATCCCCGGCGGACCGAACGGCGGCGGACCCTCGGCCGGCAGACCCAGCTCGACCCGGCGGTCGCGCATCGCCTTGGCGAATTCCTGAAACTTCGTCCGCTCTTCGGGCGTGGTGCGGTCGAGCATCTTCCGCATGAATTCGGCCTTCTTCTTCGCGTCGCCGCCGAAAGGACCGCCGTCCTTCCGCATGCCGCCGTTCTTCTCGAATTCCTTGGCCCGGGCTTCCGAATCCTTAATCATCTTATCGAGGAATTTCCGCCGTTCGTCCTGCGGAAGTTCAAAGTAGGCGTCCGTCGTCTTCTTCATCGGGTTGTTCTTACGGAACAGTTCGACGCGCTGATCTTCGGTCAGTTTGCCGGCCTCGGACTTCAGTTCGACGAACAGGCGCATCCGTTCCTCCTCCGGGACGGCGGCCGGCTCTGAAGTGAAAACCTTCTGCGCGATCGCTTCCACCTTCGCCATCTGAACCGCCGACTGCGCGCCGGCCGCCAGCCACCAAACGGCCAACGCCAAAACGACCGCCCCCGCTGCCGCGACGGCCGTCCATTTCGCTTTCTTCGTCATCGGGTCTTACGCCTTCCGTATTCATTCATGTTTTTTAGCCGCCGCTTTCCGCAGCGGCGCGTCCCGACTGTTTGAACCGGCGACCGGCGCGGAAGGACGCGCCGCTGCGGAAAGCGGCGGCTGTCCAAGACGTCCGTCCAGCACGCCCCGGCGTAAGATCCGTTTTAGAACGGTTCGACGCGGCCGTCGCCGTACAGGCAGTTCCGCGATCCCTTTTCGCCGGGCGAGCCGTGGAACGCCTCCATGTCCCACATCACTTCGATGGTCGAAAGTTCGCGGGGCTTGCCTTCGCGGTCGTACCGCAGCTCGCGCAGCCGTTTGCCGGCGAGCCGCAGGTTGGAGTATTCGTAGCTCGTCCCCTCGGCCGGGAAGCGCGTTTCATCCATCGGGCAGTGGAAGGCGGCCTTGTTGTCTTCAAGGAACGGCAGCATCACCTCGGCGATGCCGGGACGGTCGGGGAAGAGGCTGGGGATGTTGACGACGTCGGGATAAAATTCGTGGTTGGTTTCGAGATACAGATGAAACGCCAGACCGAGTTGTTTCAGATTCGACTGACACTGCGAGCGACGGGCCGCCGCCCGCGCCATGCCGATCGCCGGCAGTAACAGCGACAGCAAAAGGCCGATGATCGAAAGCACGACGAGCAGTTCGACGAGCGTGAAGCCGACGCGCCAAGCGGCGGGGCGGCGGCGGATTATGTCGTTCGGCATCTAGCGGTTTCCGCCGTCTGGTGAGGGTGGTCGTCATTCGTTTCGTCGCGCGCCGCGACGTGTTAGTTGAAACACTCGGCGCCCAGCGAAGTTTCGCCGGCCTTCGAGAATATTCTCGTAAGCGATTGATCGGGAGAGACCGGTTTCGACCCGTCCGGAGACCGGGTCGTCTTTTCGGAAAAAAAGTGTCGGACGCCGCCGCCCGCTCGCGCCCACCGGCGTCGGCCCTGCCGTAGGCCGATCGACAAGCTATGATGGAGGATAGGGAACCGGCGACGAATGTCGCGCCGCTCAATCAAGCACGCCGTTTCGAGTCCTGCCGCTTATGCCATTCAAACACTTCCTCCGTGTCGCCGTCGCCGCGACGGCCGTTCTTTTCACGGGATCGCCGGCGCGGGCCGCCGACGCCCCCACCCTGAAGCCAAAGGACGCTGGCGCTACGTTCAAGCCCGAGGTGTCGGGGCCGTCGAAGGAAGGCGAGCAGGCGCTGTCGCGCATCCGGGCGGCCGACGGCTTGAAGGTCGATCTGTACGCCGCCGAACCGATGCTGGCCAACCCGGTCGCCTTCTGCTTCGACGCCAAGGGCAATGTCTACGTCGCCGAGACCTTCCGCCACTCGGAAGGGGCCAACGACATCCGCGGCCTGATGAGCTGGCTCGACCAAGACCTGGCCGCCCGCACCGTCGAAGACCGGGTCGCCATGATCCGCAAAAACACCCCCGACCAGGGCGCCGGTTACGCCGTCAACCATGACCGCGTGCGCATGCTCGCCGACACCGACGGCGACGGCAAACCCGACCGCTCGACCGTCTTCGCCGACGGCTTCAAGAACATCCCCGACGGCATCGGCGCCGGCCTTTTGGCGACCGACGGCCAGGTCTATTACACCTGCATCCCCGACCTCTGGCTGTTGAAGGACGAAAACGGCGACGGCGTCGCCGACGTGAAGAAGTCGCTGTCGTACGGCTACGGCGTCCATTTGGGGTTCATCGGTCACGACCTCCACGGTCTGACGCTCGGCCCCGACGGCCGGCTGTATTTCAGCATCGGCGACCGCGGCCTGTCCGTCGCCGCCGCCGACGGCCGTCGCGTCGACTGCCCCGACACCGGCGCCGTCGTGCGCTGCGAACTCGACGGCTCGGGCCTGGAACTGTTCGCCACCGGCCTGCGGAACCCGCAGGAACTCGCCTTCGACGACCACGGCAACCTGTTCACCGGTGACAACAATTCCGACGGCGGCGACCAGGCCCGCTGGGTCTACGTCGTCGAAGGCGGCGACAGCGGCTGGCGCATCGGCTACCAATTCATGACCCGCCACGAACAACGCGGACCGTGGAACGCCGAGCGGCTGTGGAACCCCGCGTTCGACGGTCAGGCCGCCTACATCGTCCCGCCGATCGCCAACCACGGCGCCGGTCCCTCGGGGCTGGCGTACTATCCAGGCGTCGGCCTGCCGAAGAAATACGACGGCCGATTCTTCCTTTGCGACTTCCGCGGCGGCTTCGGCGGCAGCGGCGTCTGGTCGTTCAACGTCGAACCGGCGGGCGCCGGCTTCAAACTCGGCGAACCCGAACAAACGCTGTGGGGCGTGCTGGCCACCGACGTCGATTTCGGCCCCGACGGCCGCCTGTACGTCAGCGACTGGGTCGACGGCTGGCCGAAGCCGACGCGCGGCCGGCTCTACCGCGCCTTCGACCCCGCCGTTTCCGCGGGAAGCGACGTCCGCGAGTTGACCCAACTGCTCGGCGGCGGCGTGACGAAGGCGTCCCCCGACCAGACCGCCGGTCTGCTGCATCACGCCGACCGCCGGGTCCGGCAGGCGGCGCAATTCAAACTGGCGGCGGCCGACGACGTCGACCGTCTGACCAAAGCCGCTCTTGAAACGCCGACCGCCGACGGCCGCGCTCGCACGCACGCCCGGCTGCACGGCGTATGGGGACTGGGTCAGATCGCGCGCCGCCGTCCGGTCGACGCCGAGAAAATCCTCGCCCCGGTGGTGACACTGCTGAAGGCCGATGTTCCCGAACTGCGGGCGCAGGCGGCGAAGACCCTCGGCGACGCCAAACGGACGGCCGCCGCCGCCGCGCTCGTTCCGCTGCTCGCCGACCCTGAACCGCGGGTGCGGTTCTTCGCGGCGATCGCCCTGGGACGGATCGGTTGGAAGCCCGCCGTCGAACCGCTCGCCGCGATGCTGCGCGAAAACGCCGACCGCGACCGCTTCCTACGGCACGCGGGCATCGTCGGCCTCGCCGGTACGGTCGACGACGCCTCGTGGACGAAACTGGCCGCCGACCCCGCGCCCGCCGTACGGCTGGCGGCGGCGGTGGTCGCTCGGCGGCGCACCGACGCGGCGGTTTCCAAACTGCTGGACGACCCGAACGACCGGGTGGTCGACGAAGCGGCGCGGGCGATCTACGACGCGCCCATCCTCTCCGGCCTGCCGGCGTTGGCCGCCGCCGCCGAGAGCGCGAAACTGAACGACGCCACTCGGCGGCGTGCCTTGGCGGCCCACCACCGGCTGGGCGGCGTGCAACGGGCGGCGGCGATCGCCCGCGTGGCGGCTCGCCGCGACGTCGGACCGACGGTGCGCGACGACGCGCTGGCGATGCTCGACGACTGGGCCAATCCGTCGGGCCGCGACTGGTTGACCGGATTGTGGCGGCCGATCATGGGTCGGTCGGCGGACCAGGCGGCGGCAGGGCTGCGGCCCGTACTGGACGCGCTGTTGGCCGACCCGTCGACGGCGCTGCGGATTCAAACCGTCGAGCTGGCGGGCAAGCTCGGTTTGACCGAGGCGTCGCCGAAGATCGCGGCGCTTGTGGCCGACGCCGAATCGCCGGGGACGTTGCGGGCGGCGGCGCTGCGTACGTTGGAACGGCTGTCGGCGGCGGAGCTGTCGAAGGCGGTCGAAGTCGGGGCGGCGTCGAACGCGGGCGAACTGCGGGCGGAATCGATGCGGGTGCTGTCGAAGCTGAACCCGAAGCAGGCGCTGCCGGTGCTGGCGGCGGTGGCCGAGAAGGGGCCGCTCAAGGAACGGCAAGCGGCGTTCGCGTCGCTGGGCGGCATGGCCGACGCCGGCGCCGACGCGCTGCTGGCGGCGTGGCTGGATCGGTTGCAAGCCGGCGCCGCCGGACCGGAGGTGCAGCTCGACCTGTTGGAAGCCGCCGGCAAGCGGACCGACCCGACCGTCAAGGATCGGCTGGCCAAGTACGAAGCGTCGCTGCCGAAAAACGATGCGCTGGCGGACTACCGCGCGACCCTCGCCGGCGGCGACGCCGACCGCGGCGCGGCCATCTTCTGGGACCGCGCCCAGGTCGCCTGCCAGCGGTGTCACAAGGTGAACGAGCGCGGCGGCGAGGTCGGCCCGGCGCTGACGAAGATCGGCGCCGAGAAGGCCCGCCAGTACCTGCTGGAAGCGATCGTGCAGCCGAACAAGGAGATCGCCAAGGGGTACGACACGGTGGTGCTGGCGCTCGACGACGGCTCGATCGTCACCGGCGTGCTGCGGGAAGAGACCATGGACGAACTCAAGCTCATCACCGCCGAGGCCAAGTTCGTGACGGTGAAAAAGGACAGGATCGAAGAGCGCAACCGCGGCAAGTCGGCGATGCCCGAAGAACTGCCGAAGCATTTGTCGAAATCAGAGATGCGCGACCTG
>JBOFFD010000109.1:0-2924 GCA_051648425.1 Planctomycetia bacterium | reverse complement strand
CGGTGCCTGGGCGGATGTCCTTCACCAAGTTTGTACCGGTCGTCGTGCCGTCGGTTCTCCACAATTCGCCGCCGTTCGCCACGTTGTTGGCGGTAAAGTAGAGCAGCCCGCCTACGTTCGTGAAAGATCTCGGGCTTCCGCTCGCGGCGGCTGGCCCAACGTTCATCACCATAAAAGTACCGGTCGTCGTGCCGTCGCTTCTCCAAAGTTCGAGTCCATTGGAGCCATCGTCGGCGCGGAAAAAGAATAAGGTCGGGCTGACGCTGACGAAGTTCGGCGCGTATTCGAAAGCAGTGCCGACGCCCGGCGCGACATCCCTAACCAACAGCGTTCCGGCGGCGGTTCCGTCGCTCTTCCAGAGTTCAGAACCACTGGCTCCATCGTCGCCCGAGAAGTACAGGAACTCACCGACTTGTATGAAACTACTTAGGTTTCGCGCAGAAACCCCGCTCCCAGGCCCGGGTCGAAGATCCTTTACTTGAAACGTTCCCGACGACGTGCCGTCGCTGCGCCATAGTTCCCGCCCCGCCGAGTTTGTTAAGCCGGTGAAAAATAGTTTGTTAAGCCGGTGAAAAATAAGGTGCCGTTGACGTTGATCAAGTTCCGCGGCACGCCGTTCGGCGATCCGACGACGACTTCCTTGACGAGCAACGTGCCGGATTCGGTGCCGTCGCTCGTCCATAGCTCTAGACCTCGACTTCCGTCGTTCGCCTGAAAAAACAGCTTGCCGTCGACGTTTGCCAAAATCGTGTCGAAGAATTGGCTGTATCGAGTCAGACCGTCATCCGCTCCAGGGCCGATGTCTTTAACACGAAATGTTCCGCTCGTGGTGCCGTCGCTTCGCCATAGCTCCACTCCCGATGTGCCGTCATCGGCGATGAAGTAGAGCGTTCCGTCGACGTTGGTCAGCTTTTCGGGCAATCCGCTTAGTGATCCATCTTGTATGTCCGCGACCAATTCATAACGGTCCAGCGTTGGAAGATAGCGCCAGAGTTCAGCGCCTTCGTCCAAAGTAGTTCCGTGGAAATAAAGTACGCCGTCGACTTCGACGGCCTCTCCAATGGAGTCGGGTCGCTGGAACTCGAAGAGGTCTATTGATTCCAGAAAACCGGCAGGCAGGCTGCGGTCTTCGAGTTTTTCAGCTAAGTAGCGGCAACGCAACGTACCTGTCGGCGTGGTCATGGGGGTATCCTTCGGGGCGGCGGCGGACGGCCGGGATACGGGGGCCGCGCGGACGATATGATAACGGCTTTTCACGACGGACGCAAACGCCGCCGAAAATGTTTCCGACGATCGGGTGCGGTGGCAATGACGTGAAAAATCGCACCAAAAAAGTGCTTTTAGGGCCGTCGCCGACTCCTTCAGAGCCCGAAGCGTCAGCGAAGGTCCGGACGCAACGGCCGTTCAGCACGGAATCCGGATTCGTCGCAGCACGTCGCCCCGTCCGGACCTTCGCTGACGCTTCGGGCTCTGAAGGACCATCCGTCCGCCACCCCAGCTGAAAGGGGGCGGTCTCAAGCTGCGTCTTACACGCGCGCCAGGAATTGGTCCGGGGTGATGAGCGGGCAGTCGACGCCGTTCAGCATCCGTTCGACGGACGGCGGGTCTTTGAACGCGAAGCCCGTGATGGTGCAAACCACCACGTCGTCGGGGTCAAGACCGCGCTCGGCGGCGGCCTTCAGGGCGCCCGCCACCGGCACCGCGGCGCCCGGTTCGCAGAAGATTCCTTCCTCGCGGGCCAGCCGGGCTTGGGCGGCGAACGTCTCGGCGTCCTCCACGGCCCAACCGGTGCCGCCGCAGCGGCGCACGGCGTCGATCACCGCGTCGCCGTCGATGACGCTGGGGACCTGCAACCCGCTGACCTGCGTCGTGCAAAACACCGTTCGACCTTGAGCGGCGCCTTCGCGCAGCGGCGTGACGATAGTGTCGTTGCCGGCCGGCTGCACGCAGTGAACCTTCGGGCTTCGCGGGACGATTCCTTCCCGCACCATGGTTTCCAGGCCGCGACAGACCGCGAGGGTCAAACCGCCGCCGCCGGCTTGACAAAAGACGTGCGCCAGTCGGCCGTCGAACTCGCCCGCCGCGTCGTGCCGGGCCAGTTCATACCCCAACGTTTCGACGCCGACCATTCCTTCGGGACAAAACTTGTACGCGCTGATCTGAAGCGACGCGGCGGGCGCCGTCGCCCGTTCTTTAAGACGGGCGATCACCAGGTCTGAAACAGCCGCGTCGACGCCGAAACCTTCGATGCGGTAGATGTCGGCGCCGTAGCACATCATCTGCCGCAGCTTGCCGATCGGGGCGTGGTGGACGATGGCGATTTCGCAGCGGATTCCGGCGGCGGCGCAGTAGGCGGCCAGCGACGAACCGGTGTTGCCGCTGGAGGTCGCCAGGCAGACGTTCTTACCGTTTTCGACCATGTAAGAAACTGCGGCGGCGGCGAAGCGGTCTTTGTAAGATCCGGTGGGATTGCAGTAGTCGAGTTTGAAGTACAACCGATTCAGACCGGCGGCCGGCCCGAGGCGGCGCGACCGCACCAGCGGCGTGTTTCCTTCTCCCAAGGTGATGCGGTTCTTCGGCGGGTGGGCGTACAGACGATCGGCGTCGCGCCAGATGCTCATGGAGCGTCCTTACCAGAGGTCGTTTTCAATGGAGCGGTGGGACCGGCGGGGATCGACGCCGGTTCGGCGGACGCGGCCGTCGACGGTAGGGCGGGCAGCGCCAAGCCGTCGCGCAGCGCGGCGAGGAACGCTGGTCCGCCGGCGTCGACGATCTTCGTCCAAGCGGCCTGCGCCTCGGCGATGGCGGCGGCCGGGGGCTTCTTGCCCGCGAACACGGCGCCGACGGGCGGTCCCAGTGCGTTCAACAGGGTCGATCCGCCGGGGGCGCGCGGGTCGGAAGTCCAGTTTTCCGCCTCGAAGTCG
>JBOFFD010000108.1:0-1858 GCA_051648425.1 Planctomycetia bacterium | reverse complement strand
TCGGTGGCGCCGACGCCCGTGATGCCGAACATCGCCAACGCCTCGGCGACCGCCCGACCGTCGGCGGGCAGGCCGAACAGCAACCCTTCCCCGACTTGGTCCCACGGGATGGGGAATTTGGTCGCCGGCAGCGCCAGCGTCGCCGTCACGGTGACGCAGGTAAGACCCACCACCAACACCGTCGTAATGATTTCGATGCGCCGGTAGCCGCCGCTCCACAAGAAGGCCATCGCCGTAAGACAAGTGGCGAACGCCCACGGGACTTCGGGCCGATCGCGGACGGCGTCGGCGACGGTCGGCAGCGTCGGCTGTAAGAGGTCGCCCAGCGACGCCGCGACCTGCGGAAAGGCCAGATTCAGCGACTGACCCACGGTGCCGGTCATCGCGCCGAGCTGAAAGATCGTCATCGACATCATGAAGAACCACCACCAGACGATCCAGTGGGCGCCGCGCCCGAAGCCGCGCGCCCCCAGCCGCGGTCCGTTCAGTTCGTTGATGGCGCCGAGGGTCGGTTTGCCCGACGAAATCGCGTAGCGGCCCAGTTCGATCTGAACGAAGACTTTCACCACGCAACTGAACAAGATCAGCCAGAGGAAGACGAACCCGTACTTCGCCCCCAGCGAGGTCGTCACCAGCAGTTCGCCCGAACCGACGATGGTGCCGGCCAGCACGATGCCCGGCCCGATGTTGCGGAGCGTTTGCCACAACGTCGTGGGCGGTTCCCGCACCTCGTCGGGCGGCAGGGCGTACGGGTCGAACTCGTCGGCTTCGGTCATCGTGGGGACGCCCTTCGTCGGATCGGGACGGGTGGTTGCGCGGCAATCGGCGTTGCACGGCCGGTCCGTTTTCGGAACGGTCGGCCGACGGCGGACGGTTGAAACTCGTGGTAACGGGGGACGGCCGCGCGACCGCCGTCCGTCGTCTTGTTTCCTAGACCACGGCTCGAACGGCAAGGCGCGATTCGGGGATATCCGTTCGGTTGGTGAAAAAATCGCGCGGCGGCGGGGTCATTGTCTTTGTTCGGGTCGCCGAGGGGGAAGCGTTGGATGCCGATCGACGCCGTTCGACTCGCGGAATTGATCGAACGACGGGCCGGCGCGCTGGAGTTGTGGGTCCGCGGCCGGTGCGCCGCGCCCGAAGACGCGGTGCAGGAGGCGTTCTGTCGGCTGGCGGTGCAAGAGCCGATCCCCGACGACTCGACGGCGTGGCTGTTCCGCGTCTGCCGCAACCTCGCCGACAAGCAGCGCCGCGCCGACGGCCGTCGCCAGCGCCGCGAGCGACTTCACGCCGTCGCGCCGCCCGACGACGCCAGCGACCCGTTGGAGGTCGCGGAGACGTTGGCGGCGGTGGAAGCGCTGGCCGACGAACTGCGCGAACCGCTCGTCGCTCGGCTGTGGGGCGGACTGTCTTTGACGGAAATCGGCGTGCTGTGCGGCACGTCGACCGCCACCGCCTTCCGCCGGTACAACGCCGCCCTCGACGCGCTGCGGACGGCGCTGAACGTGAAAGGATACCGCCGATGATCGAAGACTTTCCGCCGCCGGGGCCGCTGGAAGAACGGCTGCGCGCCGCCGCTCCCGACGTCTCCATTGAGCGCTCGCGGGAACTGCTTTACCAGTGCGGCGTGGCGGCCGGTCGGGCCGAAAGCCAGCGGTCATTGGAGCGATCGGTGCGGCGCTGGCGGACGGCGAGCTTGGCGCTGGCCGGAATGCTGGCGGTTGGGGGCGTCGGCGTTCTTTGGTCGCCGGCGGCGGTCGACCGCGCCGTGTCGGTCGCGTTCGGACCCGTCGACGTCGTCGGACCGTCGGCGCGGGATTCCGCATTCCCCGACCTCCCGGCGGCTCGGCGCGACGGCGCG
>JBOFFD010000107.1:0-2501 GCA_051648425.1 Planctomycetia bacterium | reverse complement strand
TCTGCACCATCGAACCGAACGTCGGCGTGGTCGAAGTGCCCGACGACCGGCTCGCCCTCATCCAGAAGTACATCACCACGCAGAAGGTGATCCCGGCGGCGGTGCGCGTGGTCGACATCGCCGGCATCGTGCGCGGGGCGTCGGAAGGCGCCGGGCTGGGGAACAAGTTCCTGTCGCACATCCGCACCGTCGACGCCATTTTGCACGTTGTTCGCTGCTTCATCGACGACGACATCCAGCACGTCGACGGCTCGGTCGATCCGATCCGCGACATTGACACCATCGACACCGAGCTAATGCTGGCCGACCTGCAGACGGTGGAACAATCGCGAGATAAAGCCGCCCGCACCGCGAAGGGCGGCGACAAGGAAGCGAAAGCTCGCCTCGACGTGCTGAACGTCTGTTACGACGCGCTGGCGAAGGGCGAACCGGCGCGCGGGCTGTCGTTCGACGACCCGGTGCTGGCGAAGGCGTTCGTCGGTTTGCAGCTTCTTACCGCGAAAAGGGTGCTGTACGTCGCCAACGTCGATGAAAACGACGTGGTCGGCGAGGGACCGTTGGTGCAGAAAGTGCGTGAACGGGCGGCCGCCGAAAACGGCGCCGTCGTGCCGGTGTGCGCCCGACTGGAATCTGAGCTTTCGGAATTGGAGCCGGCCGACCGCCGGGAAATGCTGGAAAGCGTCGGTCTGAAGGAACCGGCCCTCGCCACGCTCACCCGCGGCGCCTACCAGGTGCTGGGTCTGCAAAGCTACTTCACCGCCGGCGAGAAGGAAGTGCGGGCCTGGACGGTTCCGATCGGCGCCACCGCGCCGCAGGCCGCCGGCGTCATTCATTCCGACTTTGAAAAAGGCTTCATCCGCGCGGAAATCTACTCCGTCGCCGACCTCGTGCAGTATAAGACCGAAAAGGCGATCCGCGAAAACGGTAAGATGCGGGTTGAAGGAAAGTCTTACATCATGCACGACGGCGACGTCTGCCACTTCCTGTTCAACTGACGCTGCCGCCGGCCCCCCTCTTGCGGCTGCCGCCGACGTTTCCATAGACCAATCGGTCAGCGAACCACCGCCGATCGAAACGTCGTTGAAACCTTCGGGCCGGAGCCTGCCATGCCGTCGTCGTCGTCGCGCCGAGAGTTTCTGGAAGCCGCCGCCATTGCGACCGCCGCCGTCACGGCGGGCGTCGGCCGGGCGGCCGGGCCGAACGAGGAAATTCGCGTTGGCTGTATCGGCGTCGGCGGCCGGTGCCGCACGCTGATGAAGTCGTTGCAAGCCGTCCCCGGCGTCAAAATGACGGCCATTTGCGACGTCTGGGACCACCCCCTGGGCCTGGCCAAGCCGCTCGCCGACGAGAAGGCGACGGTCGTCCGCGACTGGCAGCGCATCCTCGACGACAAAAACATCGACGCCGTTCTCATCGGCACGCCCGACCACTGGCACGCGCCGATGACCATCGCCGCCTGCGCGGCGGGCAAGGACGTGTACGTCGAGAAACCGCTGACCCACGATCTGAAGGAAGGGGCGGCGCTGCTCGACGCTTCTAAGAAGCACGGCCGGGTTGTGCAGGTGGGCACGCAGCAGCGGTCGATGCCGCACATCGCCGCCGCCCGGAAACTGATTCAGGAAGGTAAGATCGGCCGGGTGGTGCGGGTTCATCTCAGTTGGAACCGCAACACCGACCGCGTGAAGCGCAACCTCCCCGCCCTCGACTTCAAAACCGTCGAATGGAAGAAATTCCTCGGCTCGGCGCCGGAGCAGTCGTTCGACGAGTATAAGATGTTGAATTGGCGCTGGTTTTGGGATTTCGGCGGCGGCATCTTCACCGATTTGATGGTCCACTGGATCGACGTCGCCCATTGGGTGTTGGACCTCGACCATCCCGACCACGCCGTCAGTCTGGGGCGTCACATCAACAGCGCCGGCGTTTGGGAGACGCCCGATTCCGTTCAGACGATCTTAGCGTATCCGAACGACGTTCTCATGCACTTCGAGGGGTCGTTCTCCAACGCCCGCAACGCCGCTCGCATCGAATTCCAAGGAACCGAGGCGTCGATCCACGTCGACCGCGGCGGTTACGTGCTGCATCCCGAAAAGAAGTCGAAGATTCCACCCTCGGAAATGATCTTGGGGACGGGGCCGCGCGGGGGCGACTTCTACGACAAGCCGGACGGCGAACTGCTGCATCTGACGAACTGGATCGACTGTGTGAGAAGCCGTAAGAAGCCGACCACGCCGATCGAAGCGGGCGTGTCGGCGGCGTCGGCGGCGCACCTGGCCAATCTCGCCCTCCGCAACGGCGGCTCGGCGAAATGGCCGGGGTGATTAAGACGCCGTCCGACCCGCGGTTACTGATGAACCGATAGGTTTTTGCGCCGACGGAATCCGAGTATCGTTGGGACGCAAGGGGCGAATGTAGGGCGCGGCCGCTGGCCCACCCAGGACGGGCGTTGGGTCGGACCGCCGCGATCGAAGCAAGGACGCGCCCCGGTCGCATCTCCTGGGCGG
>JBOFFD010000106.1:0-5887 GCA_051648425.1 Planctomycetia bacterium | reverse complement strand
CGCGGCGCCGACGAGTTCGGCGTCCTCGTCCCCGGCGGCTTCCGCGTCGACTTCGCCGCCGTCATGGAGCGCCTGCGCCGCCTCCGCGCCGACGTCAGTCCGCACGACTCGGCCGCTCGCTTCCGCGAACTCGGCGTCGACGTCTTCCTGGGCCAAGGCGCGTTCACCGGCCCGAACACCATAGAGGTCGGCGGCGCCGCGCTGAACTTCCGGCGGGCGGTGCTGGCCGTCGGCGCCCACGCCGTTCGGCCCGACGTGCCCGGCTTGGCCGACGTCGGCTTCCACACCAACGAAACCGTCTTCACGCTCACCGAACTTCCCCGCCGCCTCGCCGTCATCGGCGCCGGCCCCATCGGTTGCGAACTGGCGCAGTCGTTCGCCCGCTTGGGCGCCCAGGTCGTGTTGCTGGGGAACCACCCGCAGATCCTGCCGAAGGAAGACCGCGACGCCGCGAAGCGGGTGGAAGCCTCGCTGCGGCGCGACGGCGTCGAGCTGGTCTTAGGGTGTAAGATCGTCGGTGCGTCTAAGACGGCCGAAGGCAAGGCGATTCAGTTGGACGGCGTCTGTACGCCGAACCCGGTAGTGGTCGACGAAATCGTGGTGGGCGCCGGTCGGGCGCCGAACGTGACCGGCCTGGGGCTGGAAGCCGCCGGCGTGCGGTACGACCCCAGCGCCGGCGTTCAGGTCGACGACTACCTGCGCACCACCAACAAAGACGTCTTCGCCGCCGGCGACTGCTGCTCGAAGTATCAGTTCACCCACGCCGCCGACGCCATGGCGCGCATCGTCTTACGCAACGCCCTCTTCTTCGGTCGGTCGAAAGTCACTGATCTTACGATGCCGTGGTGTACGTACACCCATCCGGAGATCGCGCGCATCGGGCTGTCGGTGGAAGAGGCGGCCGCGAAGGGGATGGCGACGCGCGTCTTCACGCAAGAACTGAACCGCGTCGACCGCGCGATTCTGGAGGGCGAGTCCGACGGCTTCGTCAAGATCGTGCTCGACGCGAAGAAGGACCGCATTCTGGGGGCGACGATCGTCGCGGCGAACGCGGGCGATATGATCAGTGAGATCGCGGTGGCGATGGCCGCCAAGGCGGGGTTGGGGGTCGTCGCAACGGCCATCCATCCGTATCCCACCCAGGCCGAGGCGATCAAGAAGGCGGCCGATTCGTACAACCGCACCAAGCTGACCCCGTTCGTCCAAGGCCTGTTCCGCCGCCTGCTCGCCTGGCGCCTGGGCTGACCGTCCCCGGTGAAGCCGCCGCCGCCGAACCTCGACGAATCCATCTAATAAAGGAGTTCCTCCCGATGAAACAGACGTTGCTCGGTCTCTCGTTCGGCTTGTTGCTTGCCGGTCCGTCGTTCGCCGCCGAGGCCGATTGGCCGGGCTTCCGCGGTCCCAAGCGCGACGGCGCCTCGCCCGACAAAGGACTGCTGCGGAAGTGGCCGGCCGCGGGTCCGAAGTTGCTTTGGAAGAGCGGCGGGCTGGGCGTCGGCTTCTCCAGCGTTTCAATGGTCGGCGACCAAATCTTCACGATGGGCGACGTCGACGGCGGTTGCTTTCTCTTCGCGCTAGGCCGGGAGGACGGCAAACAGCTTTGGAAGACCCGCGTCGGCGACGCGGGGGGCAACTATGCGGGGCCGCGCTGCACCCCCACCATCGACGACGGCCTCGTCTACGGTCTGGGTCAGAACGGCGACCTCGTCTGCCTAAAGGCCGACGACGGCTCCGAGGTCTGGCGCCGCAGCCTGCCGCGCGACTTCAACGGCAAATCGGGCGGCTGGAACTTCACCGAATCGCCGCTGGTCGACGGCGAGAAGCTGGTCGTCACCCCCGGCGGCGGCGACGCCACGATGGTCGCGCTCGACAAGAAGACCGGCGAAGTGATTTGGAAGGGCGTGTTGCCCAGCGGCGAAGCGTGCGGCTATTCGTCGATCGTCGCCGCCGAGCTGTCAGGGGTCCGTCAGTACATCCAACTGCTGTCGAACGGCCTGGCGTCGTTCAACGCCAAAGACGGCGCCCTGTTGTGGCGCTACGGCACCGAAGGCGAGCGGTTCGGCGGCAACACCGCGAACATTCCGACGCCGATCGTGAAGGGGGAACGGGTGTTCGCGGCGGCGGGCTACGGCCGCGGCGCGGCGCTCCTCGGCATCACCAAGCGGGGCGCCAAGTTCAGCACCAAGGAACTGTACTGGAAAAATGAACTGAACAACAAGCACGGCGGCGTGGTGATGGTCGGCGACAAGCTGTTCGGCGACAAGGACGACGGCGGCCGGCTGTGGCGCGCCGACTTTAAGACCGGCAAGGTCGAGTGGATCAACAAACGGTCGGCGAAAGGCAGCGGCTCGATCTCGCTCTGCTACGCCGACGGCATGTTGTACGTGCGCTACGCCAATGGCTGGGTGGCCCTGGTCGACCCCGAAGCCGACGCCTACACCGAAACCGGCCTCTTCAAACTGCCGAACGGCGAAGCCAACTGCTGGGCGCACCCGGTGGTGGTCGGCGGCAAGTTCTACCTGCGCGAAAACGACGTCTTATGGTGCTACGACGTAGCGAAGTGAATAGACCGCCGCGATTCTTCGACGACGAAGACGCCGCCGCGCTTAAGACGTTCCTTCGCGGACGAAACGTAGGCGGGACCCGGAATTCCCCAAGAAGAATAGACGGTGGATTAAGGCCGCCGATTCGTCCCAACGCAAAATGCCCTACACTCGGCCGTCCAGCACTTCGCGCACCCGCTTGGCGAGCGTCTTCGGCATGAACGGTTTTTGCAGGAAGGCGATTTCGTCGGCGACGATGCCCTGGCGCAGCAGTACGTCGTCGGTGTAGCCGCTGATGTACAGGGTTTTTACGCCGGGGTGGACGACGCGGAGGGCGTCGGCCAAGTCGCGGCCGCCCATTCCCGGCATGACGACGTCGGTGACCAGCAGATCGACGTGAAGGTCTCCCGCGAGGACCATCTCCAACGCTTCGTTTCCCGACGCCGCCGCGTGGACCTCGTAACCCAAGCCTTCCAAAACGATTCGCGCGAGCCGCAAGAGCAGCGGCTCGTCTTCCACCAACAGGATGGATTCGCCGCCGGGGGAACGGGGGGCGAGGCGGTCGCTTTCCGGCGGCGTCTCCACGGCAGGCTCGACCACGGGTAGCAGCACGCGGACGGTAGTCCCTTGACCCACCGCGCTGTCGACGCGGATGCCGCCGCCGGCTTGTTTCACGATGCCGTACACCGTCGCCAACCCCAGGCCGGCGCCGCCCGTCGGCCCCTTGGTGGTGAAGAACGGCTCGAACAGCTTCGCCTGGACCTCGGCCGTCATGCCAACGCCGTCGTCGGCCACCGAAATCTCGACGTACCGGCCGGCCGGCGGTTCGTCGCCCCGCGCGTCGTCCGTAAGCACGGCGTCGCGCGTCGCCACCGTCAAATGACCGCCGAACGGCAGTGCGTCGCGCGCGTTTAGACCCAGGTTCAGCACGAGCTGTTCCAATTGGACCGGATCGGCCTTCACCCGCGGCGCCCGCGCCTCGAAGACCGTCGTCAACACGATCTTTTCGCCAATCGACCGTTTCAGCAGATCGACCGCCGACCACAGCACCGCGTCCAGATCCAGGATCTTCAGCTCGAGGATCGACTGTCGACCGAACGACAGCAGCCGTTCGGTGAGTACGGCGGCCCGTCGTCCCGCTTGTTGGATGGCGACGAGCGCGTCGCGGTGGACCGGCGCGACCGCCAAGCGGTTCAAAAGGAACTCGGAATACCCGTTGATGACGGTGAGCTGGTTGTTGAAATCGTGCGCCACGCCGCCGGCGAGCCGACCGACCGCTTCCAATTTCTGCGCCTGCCGAAGCTGCTCCTCGAGTCGGCGGGCGGCGGTTGCGTCGCGGACGACGAGGGCGAAGCCGCGCGGCGAGCCGTCGTCGTAGCGAAGGGCGGAAACGACCGCCTCGGCCTGGAAGCGCGAGCCGTCGCGGCGAACCATCCAATCGGCGAACTCGCACCGGCCGTCGGCCGTCGCCGCCAGCATCCGACCGACGGCGGCTTCGGGCGGAGCGCAGCAGCGGCACCAGTTCATTCCCACCGCCTCCGCCGCCGTGTAGCCGAACGTCCTTTGCGCGCCGGGATTCCAGGTTACTACCACGCCGTCGCCGTCGATCATGAACAACGCATGATCGCGGACGCCGTCGACGAGCAGGCGGAAGCGTTCCTCGCTCTCCCGCAGCGCGCAGGCGTCGTTCGCCTTTTCGACGGCGATCCCCGCCAGGTGGGCGGCCACCGCCAACCGTTGCCACACGGCGTCGTCCAGCCGGCCGACGGTCCGCTGATAGACGGCGAACGTGCCGAGCACCCGGTTCGGCCGGCCGTCGCTCTCGGGTCGGCCGCCGGCGAAGATCGGCGTCGACGTACACGAGCGCAGGCCGTGCGCGGCGGCCGCGGCGCGGTAGGCGGTCCACCGCGGGTCGACGGCGACGTCTTCGACCACCACCGGTTCCCGCCGGTGGGCCGCGCAGCCGCACGAACCGTGGTTCGGGTCGATCGGAACGCCGTCGCACGCTTGGTTGTACGCCGTCGGCAGGCTGGGGCCGGCGCCGAACCGCAGCAGCTTGTTTTCCGCGTCGGCCAACAAGATCGAACAGAGTAGGCCGGGCGATCGGCGTTCGACCAACCCGACGATTTCATTCAATATCTCGGAAAGCGGCGCCCCGGTGGCAATCGATTCCAACACGCGGGTCTGGTCCAACGCCTCCCCGGCGACCCGTCGTTCTAGGTCCGCAACACGGTCGCTTTTGAAAAGGTGTTCGGTGGTTCCGTCCGGCGGTCGCGTCGACACGATTGGATTCCCCGATGCTATTCCCTAGCGATCACACTCCGTCGCCGCCCGGCAGACTACTCGCAACAAGGAACCGATTCGTTGGGCCGATTTTTCGCAGGACGGCGTCGTTCTCTACGACGCTTCTTGGATCGTAGGCAACGAGTTCTTTTCCTGAAAATCGACGGCCAAGAAATATAATTGCTTGTGAGCATCAACCCTACAACCCAAAGTCTGGTCCTTCGGAGCCTGAGGCGTCAGCGAAGGTTCGGACGAAACGGTTTGTTGCACGATGCCTTTTCCTGTTTCGACGGAACGAACTGTCAGCCGGCGGTCAGCGCCGAAAGGTGTCGGCGGAAGTGGTCCGACAGCACTTGGAAGTATACCTCGGCGTTTTCGCGCAGGATTTGCCGCAGCAACGGGCCGAAGGTCGGGTGCGTCAGCACCGAGCCGAAGGTGCAATGCAGAATCTGTCGGCCGGGGGCGGTGAAGCCGACGGCCTTCCCCGCGGCCGGCGTCGGCAGATCGTCCCACCGCTCTAAATAGAGGCGTTCCAGTTCGACGTCGTCGGCCACGTCGGCGGGGGCGGGGGTCGCCGCCAGGGTCGCCGAGACGTGGTAGGTCGCCTTGTCGACGTCGTAGCGGCCGCGCGAAAAATCGACGATCTCGCGGAACTCCCGCGGCGCGCGGCGGGCGGCCACTCGCAGCGCCTCCAGGTAGCTGGTGCCCGCCGTCTTCACGTGGAACCGCCCCTCGGTCGCTCGGCCGAACGCCGGGTACATCGACAGCTTGTCCGACCCCGAATGCAGGCTCAGCTTGTACGGCCCCAACTCCCGCGCCAGCGCGGCGTGCGCCGTCAGCGACCGTTCCAGCGCGACGGCGTCTCCCTTGAAGTCGACCCCCTTCTCGAAGTCGCCGACGAACCGCGGCGCCAAACTGACGAGCGCCACCCCTTCGGTCCGACACCGATCCGCGATGATGAAATGCTCGGCCAGGCTGGTCGGTTGGTCGGTTTCATCGACGCTGAGTTCGATCTCGAACGGCCGACCCCGCCGCTTCGATTCCTCCTGAATGAAGCGCCC
>JBOFFD010000105.1:0-6265 GCA_051648425.1 Planctomycetia bacterium | reverse complement strand
AGCGGACGTGGCGGTCGAGGATGCCCGGCAGGAAGCGTTCGTCGCCCCCGACGGCCGCGACGACGTCGTCGACCGGATGAATGGCGCCGGCCTGCCACATGTCGAGGTAGTCCGGAGGGTTGCCCAGGCCGACGTCCGGCAGGGAGCCGGCCGCGTGGGCGGCCCGCCAGCGCTCGTGGATGTTCGCCCACGGCACGATCTCGATTTGAACCTCGACCCCCGGATGGGCTTGTTCGAACTCGGCGGCCGAGCGCTTCATTTCTTCGGTGCGCTGCGGCTGGGTGTAGGGGTGCCAGAAGCGGACGACCCGCTTCTCGGCCGCCGCCGGCTCGGCCGCCGCAAGGAAGGTCGTAGCACACAGCAGAAAAGTGGTCGCCGTCATTTATGACTCCGGGGCGGTCGGTGGAAAGGTTCGGCGTAAAACCGACGCTTCAGGTATAGCATGACGGCGGCGCGCCGTCGAACCGTCGCCCGAAGCCGCCCTGGAATCCCCGGCTTGCCGCGACCGGGCGAAGGGGCTACCATCGGCGGAGGGGCGCGTGGACGGCGAACAGTTCGCATCGCGCCGTCCCCGGGGAGCAAGGATTCGTGTACATCCCCCAAACCGCGGCCGAGCAGCAGGCGATGCTGGACCGCATCGGCGCGGCCGACGTCGAGTCGCTGTTTTCCGGTATTCCCGAGAGCCTGCGGCTGCGTCGCCCGCTCGACCTGCCGCCGGCGCTGACCGAACAGGAACTGACGCAGCACCTCGGCGCCTTGGCGAAGAAGAATGCGTCGGCCGCCACCCACGCCTGCTTCCTCGGCGGCGGCTGCTACGACCACTTCATTCCCGCCGTCGTCGACGCCGTCGCCGGCCGGTCGGAATACTACACCGCCTACACGCCGTACCAGGCGGAAGCCAGCCAGGGCACGCTGCAGGTCGGTTTCGAGTTTCAAACGCTGCTCTGCCAACTCACCGGCATGGAGGCGGCCAACGCCAGTCTGTACGAAGGCGCGACCGCCGTCGTTGAAGCAGTGCTGATGGCGCGGGCCTCGACCAACCGGCTGCACGGCAAGGTGGTCGTCTCCGAAGGCGTGCATCCCGAGTACCGCCAGACGTTGGCGACCTACCTCGTCAATCTGGGGACGGAACTGGTGGTGGTTCCCGTCGGACCCGACGGCGCGACCGACGCCGTCGCGCTGTCGGCCGCCGTCGACGAGAAAACCGCCGCCGTGGTGGTACAAAGCCCGAACTTCTTCGGCGTCGTCGAAACGAAGGCGGCCGACGCCGCCGCGCTGGCGCGGTCGAAGGGGGCGGTCGCCGTGCAGGCGTTCGACCCGATTTCGCTCGGCCTGTTGAAAAGCCCCGGCGCGAACGGTTTCGACGTGGCCGTCGGCGAGGGACAGTCGCTGGGCACGCCGATGGGCTTCGGCGGACCGTTCCTGGGGCTGTTCGCCTGCCGGGAATCGTTCGTCCGCCGGATGCCCGGCCGGGTCGTCGGTCAAACGGTCGACCGCCGCGGCGAACGCTGCTTCGTGCTCACGTTGCAGACCCGCGAACAGCACATCCGCCGCGAAAAGGCCACCAGCAACATCTGCTCGAACCAGGGGCTGATCGCGCTGCGGGCGTCGGTCTATCTGTCGTTGCTCGGTCCGCGGGGGCTGCGCGAGACCGCGGAACTCTGCTGGCGAAAGGCTCGCTACGCGGCCGAGAAACTGGCGGCGGTCCCCGGCATCAAATTGAAGTACGCCGGGCCGTTCTTCAAGGAGTTCGTCTTGGAACTGCCGGACCGGGCCGACGCCTATCTGCCGGCGCTGTTGGAAAAGGGCTTCCACGCCGGCGTGCCGCTCGGCCGTTGGAACCCGGCCCAGGCGAATCAACTGTTGACGGCCGTGACGGAAAAACGGTCGCGCGAAGAGATCGACGCCTTGGCCGCCGCTTGGAAGTCGGTGCTGGCGTCTTAGCGTTTTCCTAGATTCCTTGTTAGCCGCCGCTTTCCTCAGCGGCGCGTCTTCGACGTCGGCCGCACCGGAACGAAGGATTCGGACGCGCCGCCGAGGAAAGCGGCGGCTAACGAATCCATTGAACTGAGCAATCGTCGATCCACTGGAAAAGGCGGGCGCGGGTGATGAACGGCGTCGAAGAAACCGGTGTCGGACCCGACCGTCAAATCGTTCTGCGCGACGCCGCCGCCGGCAGTCAGGCGGTGGTTCGGCCGCATCACGGGTTCAATTGCACGTCGTTCATCGTGCCGTTCGACGGCCGGCCGTTCGATTTCCTGTTCGCCGGCGATCTGTTCGGCCAGCCCGGCCAGGAAGCGCGGCACGGCACGCCGATCTTGGCCCCGTTCCCCAACCGCATCGCCGGCGGCCGATTCACTTGGGACGGCAAGGATTACGCCCTGCCGTGCAACGAGCGCGGCGGCAAAAACGCCATCCACGGCTTCGTCTACACCAAACCGTGGCGCACCGTCGACCTGCACTGCGACGACGCCGGCGCCTGCGTGCGCGGCGAGTTTCAACTGTCGGTCGACGCCCCGGACCACGTCGACCACTGGCCCGCCGACTTCAAACTCGCCGTCGACTACCGCCTGTCCGGCTCGACCTTGGAAATGCTGCTCGCCGTCGAGAACCCCGACTTGAAGCCGCTGCCGTTCGGCGTCGGAACCCACCCGTATTTCCGCTTCCCGCTGGTCGACGGCACGCCGCTGGATGAAGTGGAAGTCGTCGTGGCGGCCGACCAAGTCGTCGAACTGGTCGAATGCCTGCCGACCGGGCGAGTGACGCCCGCAGCCGGCAAGCAGGATTTGACCGCCGGCGTGCGAATGGGCGACGTGACGCCCGACGACCTGTACCGCGGAATTAGGCCGACGACCGACGCCCGACCGATGGTCAAACACCGCCTGCGCGACCATCGGCAGCGGATGGAACTTGAAATCGAACACGACGCCGACTTCGGCTACGTCATCGTCTTCACGCCGCCGCACCGACAGGCGGTCTGCATCGAACCGTACACCTGCGCGACCAACGCCGTCAACCTGCAAAACGCTCCGTTCGACGCCGGCCTCCTCACCATCCCCCCAGGCGGCCGCCGCCGGTTCCGCATCGCGTACAACGTCCGGTCTTTCTAGCGGCGAGTTTTTCGATCGCTGCGGTCGACCAACGACTCGAACAAATACTACTTTTGGTTTCGAGGGGGATCACGGCCCGACGTCAGGGCGAAATTCCCTTGACACCAAGGACTCGCGCCGATGAACGCTTTGCAACTGGCGATCTTGGAAGAAGACGGCGCCCGCGTCGAGGCGCTGGCGAAAGACGGGGCGGATCTGGACCGCTCCGACCCCGTCTACGGCAGTCCGCTGGTCTTCGCGATCTGCTCGGACGTGCCGAAAATGATCGAGAAACTGCTTGATTTGGGAGCCAAGCCGAACGGCGGAAAGGGCGTGGCGCAACCGCTGCACGAGGCTCTCCAAAGGGGGAACGAGCCGATCGTGCGGCTTCTGTTGGACCGGGGGGCCGACCCCAACGCGCCGGGGGAGTTCGGCGAATCGCCCTTGTGCGCCGCTGTCGTGTCCAAGAAACTCACGATGGCTCGGCTGCTTCTAGACCGTGGCGCCGACCCGCTGTTGCAGAGCAAACAGGGCGGCTCCGCGCTCACGTGGGCCGAAAACGACCGCCTGACGAAGTTCGTGGCCCTTTTCCGCGAGCACGTCGACAAGAAGCCCGCCGCCGCGCTCTCCCTGATGGACGCCGCGAAGTTCGGCAAGGCCGACCGAGTGCGGGAATTGCTGCCCGCAGCGTCGATGGCAGACCGCCGCTTGGCGCTGGTCGAGGCGATTTCCGAAGGCCACGTCGAATGCGTCCGGCTGTTGATCGAGGGGATCGGCACTCGCGAGCCGTTGATCTCGCCTCGGTTGCAGACTTCCTTGGCCTGGCCGCCGCTGTGTCACGCGCTGATGACGAAACAGGACGCGGTCGTCGCGCTGCTGCTGGAACTCGGGGCGGATGCCAATCAGCGGGTGGACGACCCGTACCGGCGGGAGTGGACGCCGCTGCATTGGGCCGCGGAAGCGGGGAGCCACGTCGCCGCTCAACACTTGCTGGCCGCCGGGGCCGATCCGAACGCGCGGAACGCCGACGGCGCGATTCCGCTAGAGATCGCGCGGGCGGGCGACCGCAAACGGGTCGTCAAACTGCTCGAGTCGCGGGCCGAGGCCGGCGCCGATCGGATGACGCTTTCCGAAGCGGTCCGCACCGGCCAACTGCCGCGCGTGAAGGCGCTGCTGGCCGCCGGCGCGTCCGTCGCGACGCCCGACGCCGACGGTCGGACGCCGTTCGTCCTGGCCGCCCACCAAGGGAAAGTCCCTTTGGTCGAAGCGCTGGTGCAAGCCGGGGCCGCCAAAGACCTTTCGGTGGCGCAACAAGCCGAGGTTTGGCGAGCCGCGCTCCGCGACCACCCGACGCCGGAGTTGGTCCGGGTTTTGGCGCAGGCCGGCCTCGACGCCAACGCCCGGATCGGCCTCACGGAACTGTCGCCCATGCACCATGCGATGGGCCTCTTCGACAAGAAAGGACCGCCCGTGTGGGACTCGCTCGTCGAGGCCGGGGCCGACCTGACCGCGACCTACTCCCAACCCGTGGGCGCCCACATGATCGAACTGCACCAAAGGAACGGTTGGCCCCTCGTCAGTTCGCCGATCACGCTCGAAGTCTACGCCCGGCAGATCGGCAACAGCAAGGCCAAGCAGTATCTGAGGGAAAAGGCGGGTCTCGCGGCCGACGCCTACGACCGCGCCAAGGTCTTGCTCAAGTCGCTGGCCGAGCCGACGCCGGAGTTCACCGCCCTGGCGAAGTCGATCGGCAAGGGGCTGAAGGCGAGTGTCTACCCGTGGAAGAAACGCAAGGGCGTTTACGCGCTGGGCGCCGCCGCCGCGAACGTCGAAGCCCACCTCGCCGAATGGCAAGCCCATGCGGCGAGTGAAGCGGCGACGCTGATCGTCAACCGGCCGGCCGACAGCAGCGGCGACCAAGCGGGGCTGCTGCTGTTCGCCACGCGAGAACCGGCGGCGGTCTTGACGGCGTGCGGCACCAACGGGGTCAACGCCGGCCACGACACCCGGGCCGTCGTCGTTTGGTTCGACGAAACGAGTCGCCGGTGGCCGTTCACGATCCGCTCGTGCGGGTTCGACTACGTCGAGGTCGTCTTCCAAACGCCGCTCGCCGACCCGGCCGAACTGAACGAGCAGGTGAACAAATTCTGCCCCGACGGTTCGGAGGACTCGACCGAATCCGTGGAAGCCGACGGCCGTTGCTACTTCTGGTGGGACTAGCGATCCGATTCCGGTCGGCCGACAATGCCCGTCCGGTAGTGGCCGGCGGCGGCGACGGCCGCCGCGTGGTCGATTCGCAGCCGACGGGTCCAATCGTCCAGCGTCGCGCCGCCGTCGGCGGCGGTAGCCTCCACGATCTCGGCCGCTCCATCCGGCGTGAATCGGCAGCGCACCAGCGGCGGCGGTTCCGCGGTGGCGAACCGGCCGGCGGCGGTCGATCGGTCGTCGCCCCGCCGTTGTTCCAACCGGTCGAGCAGGTCGCCGGCGGTCGCGGCGAACACCAGCAGTTTTTCGATGGACTCGGTGTCGGCGGGCAACACGACGAGGCCGTCGCGCTGTCGGAACGGAACCCCTACGACGGTCATGAATTCGACGACGGGGGTGGCGGCGTCGCGCCGACGGTCGGCCAACACGACGTCGCGGGACGGTTCCAACCAAACGAGCAGCAGCGTCGCCGCGACCAGCAACCCGCCCAGGAATCCGAGTTCAACGAACGCCTTCAACGGTTCGCCTCCTTCACCGCCGACGCCACCGTACGACCTTCATCGCTGGTTGGAGCGTCGCGCGAAACCGCCCCGTCGATCAGTTCAAGAACGTAGAACGACGTTCGGTTCGGCTTCAACAGTTCTTCGATCGCGATGGCGTTCGATGAGCCGACGGGCGGCCGCCAGCATTTGGTCGTCTTCCACGTCCCAAACGCCGTCTTCCTGGTCCCGACCCGCCGCCTGCGCCAAGTTGGCGATCAGTTGCCCCAATCGCCACTCCGGGAAGAGCGCTCGCAGTTCCGCGATCGCGCCGAGCAGTTCATCGACTGAAAGAGTCGTCATGACAGATGGTCCCCCACTTGCGGATACTTGCCGACCGAGATCGGCAAGTCGTCGATCACTTCGACTGTCACAAGTGTTCCCGGCAGAACTTTGGCCACGCGGGTCGCCCGAGTGACGCCGTCGTTGATT
>JBOFFD010000104.1:0-1966 GCA_051648425.1 Planctomycetia bacterium | reverse complement strand
CCATCGACGGCAACCTCAACATGATGATGGCGCCCCCCGGCACCAACACCGACGGCAACATCACCGGGGCGACCGGCGTCACCGCGACGGCCTACACCAACAGCTTCGGCACCGGCGGCAGCCCCGCCACCCCGGCGGGAACCACCACCCAGTTCACGCTCGACGCCGCCAGCAACA
Organism: Planctomycetia bacterium; assembly: GCA_051648425.1. Classification (GTDB taxonomy): domain Bacteria; phylum Planctomycetota; class Planctomycetia; order Kolteriales; family Kolteriaceae; genus JBOFFD01. The sequence goes on along the minus strand of JBOFFD010000104.1, from coordinate 1,789 downwards.
CGCTGTTCTTCCAGAACCCGCCCAACAGCGGCGCCCAGGTCGGCGCTCTGCCGATCACGCTGAACGGCGCCCCGCTCGACTTCACGGAAATCAGCGGCTTCGACATCGTCTCCAACGTCCGCGTCGCCATGTCGAACACGGCCGTTTCGGCCGCGGCCGGCGGTGGTTCGGGCTTCGCCGTGCTGACGGTCGGCGGCGTGGCCGGCCTGTACCGCATCAACCTGGCCACCGGCGCCGCCACGGCGCTCGGGTCGGTCGGCATGGGTTCGACGACCCTTTCCGGCCTGGCGCTGGCCAATGTTCCCACCGGCACCCTCTCTTTCGCCGTCCCCAACGTCACGGTGAACGAAGCCGAAGGTACGCTGACGGTGATGGTGACGCGCACCGGCGGCTCGCTGGGCGCGGCGTCGGTCGACGTCTCCGTCGCGATGGGCGGCACCGCCACGGCGGGTACCGACTTCACCTTCACCAGCCCGACCACGGTGCTGTTCGCCGACGGCCAGACGACGGCCATGCTGACGATTCCGCTGACGGCCGACGGCATGATGGAAATGCCGGAAACCTTCACGCTGATGCTTTCCAACGCGACCAACGGCGCGGTGCTCGGCACGTCGACGCTGGTCGTCACGCTGAATGACGCCTCCATCGCCGCGGTGGCGCCGACGCTGACCACGCCGGCGGCGACCGGAACGGAAGACACGCCGATTCCGCTGTCGATCACGGCGACCTCGAACGCGGCGGCCGGCCTGGAAACCATTTCGGTGCGCGTTTCGGGCATCCCCGCCGGTGCGACGCTGTCGGCCGGTACGGTGCAGGCCGACGGATCGGTGGTCCTCACCGCCGCCCAACTGACCGGGCTGACGATCAACCCGCCGGCGAACTTCAGCGGCTCCTTCTCGCTGACGGTCGTCGCTACGGCGACGCGGGCCGGCGGCGGTACTGCCTCGACGACCAACACCTTAGCGGTCAACGTGACGGCCGTCAACGACGCGCCGCGGTCGAACGTATCCTCGCTCACGCGGGTCGTCACCGGCCGCATCGCCACCGTCACCACCGCCCAACTGCGGTCGCAGTTCCAGTTCACCGACTTCGACCAGCGGACCAGCCCAAGAATCGGCATCGCCATCTCCCGCGCGGTCGGTCCCGGCGTCTGGCAGTATCGCAACCCCGGTTCGACGCGGTTCATCACCCTGCCGCAGGTCAGCCGGACCCGCGTCTTCCTGTTGGCGTTCGGCGGTCGGCTGCGGTTCGTGCCGAACGATCCGTCGGCGGCCAACCCGTACCGCAACGCCAGCGTCTCGTTCCGGGCGTGGGACCAGACCACCGGCACCGCCGGCCGGTCGTTCACGCTGCCGACCTCGCAGATCGGCCGCGCCGGCGCCTTCAGCACCCGCACCTCGACGCTGCGGCTGACCGGCGACGCCCCGTCGATGAACTCGGCCGCCGTCGACGCCTTCTTCCGCGACCAGGAAAGCCGCGACTAAGAAGACGTTCGGCTTGGAACGTTTCGGCGAATCTTAGGACGGACCTCGGTTCGTCCGTCGACGTCCGCCGGCGCGTTCGACCGGAAAAATGAAACGATCGGCGCAGCCCCGCGACCGGTCGAACTTTCTTACACCCGGGGCGGTGCGCCGCCCTGCATCTCGTCCGCCCTCGATCGGCGGACCATTTCTTCCCCGCCGAAACACGTCGACTTGGAGCCGCCACGGAAAGGAGCATTTCCTTTCGCCGCGGCCCACGGCGGTTTCGTCGCTTCGCGGGGGGGGGGTTCGGAGCGGTCGCGGCGGGG
>JBOFFD010000103.1:0-5837 GCA_051648425.1 Planctomycetia bacterium | reverse complement strand
GAGGCCGGCCGGGCCGTCGTTCTCCCCCGGGCTGTACCGCGGGTGACCGGCCCGGAAATCGACCGCGAACGGGAAGCCCGCCTGCCACGCCGCCACGTTCAGCGCCCCCAAGGCGTTCACCGCGCCGCCGACGGCGTGCGACGCGAAACAGGTGTGCCGATTGAGGTCGCGGAGGAAAAGCAGTGCGGTTTCCAGCGAGACGTCGCGGCCGCCCCAGGCCGTCGGCTTGACGCCGACGGTGGGCGACGCCGCGCGGCGCAGGCTTTCCGGGTGCGCCAGCACGCCGAAACGGGCGGTTCGCATCGCGTCGACCAGCGCCGCCCATCGGGCCGTCGGCACGCCGCCGGGGGCCGGATCGCTCGGTGATTTGCCGGCCAGCAGCAGTCGCAGGGCGGCGAAGATTCGGTCGTCGCCGCCGGCGGGGGAAACGATCACCTCGTCGGCGACGGCCGCCGTCTTCGAGACGGTCGGGTCGTCGGTCACGACAATGAGCTTCCTACCGGCCCGGCCCGCCGTGATGAACTCGCCGCGCGGCTCGACCGAGTACCGCTCGAAATGCCGGGGGTGGGTCGTCAGCGGGTCGACCCGCCAGAAGACCAAGAGGTCGGCCCGGTCCTTGATTTCGCCCAACGTACAGGTGACGTCGCCGGCGTGTTGCAGCGCCGGCACGCCGCTCGGCCGACGGCCGCCCTGCGACGGTTCCCCGGCCACGTCCCACACCGCCCGCAGCCGGTCGGCCAGCGCCGCCGCCGCCCGCTGACCATCCACCGTCAGTCGCGTCAGCCCATACACCAACGGCGCCTTCGCCGCCGCCATCAGGCCGACGGCCTGTGTCAAGGCGGCGTCACCCGGCCCCGCCCAACCGGCCCGGCGCCAGTCGGCCGGCGTCGGGGCAGGCGCGTCGAACCACGCTTGGCCCAGCGAGCAGGCGCCGACCGCCGTCCGCCCGCCGGCTTTCGGTTCCAGCACGACGTCGTCGCACAGGCAACCGCAGCCGACGCAGGCGATCGGCTTCCTATCATCGGCGACCGCGGGCGCTGCCATTTCCTCTCCTTCAAAGAACGCATTAAACCGGTCGGCGACGGGGCGTCCACCGGATAATCCGTCCTAGTCTCCGTCCTACTTCGCCTTCGGCCTAAACGCCGTCACCTTCGTCGGATCGGTGGTCAGAAACGGGCCTTCCAACAGGTCGATGCAATACGGCACGGCCGGCAGCACCGCCGACAGGCACTCGCGGATCGACGACGGTTTGCCCGGCAGATTGATGATCAGCGACCGCCCGAGAATGCCGGCCGTCTGGCGGGACAGAATCGCCGTCGGCACCTTTTCCAGCGACACTTTCCGCATCAGTTCGCCGAACCCCGGCATCATCTTGTCGCACACCGCCTCGGTCGCCTCCGGCGTAACGTCGCGCGCCGCCGGCCCGGTGCCGCCGGTGGTGACCACCAGGCAGCAGCCGACATCGTCGCACAGCTCGCGCAGCGTCGCCTCGATCAGCGGCCGTTCGTCGGGAACCAGCCGCGCCGCCGGCTCCCAGGGCGACGTCAACACTTCCGCCAGATACTCGCGGATCGCCGGCCCGCCAAGGTCTTCGTACGCCCCCCGGCTGGCGCGGTCCGACACCGTCACGATGCCGATGCGGGCCGGCGTTCCACCGGCGCCGTCGGTCTGTTCTGCTTCCGTCATGGTCCCATCCATCGGTGGTTCTCAACGCGACGTGCGTCGACCGCCGCCATTCTACGACGGCCGGTCGGCGAAGGACGGCGGCGCCTGGTTGGACGGCCCGCCGCCGGGACGGTATGACAACGAACGTCACGGTTGCGCCCCGCCCATCGAAGCCTCGAAAGGATTTTCCACGATGAAAACGAAGGCGTCGATTTGGACGTTCGCGGCGCTCGGTTTGGTGGGGGCCTGCGGCGCCGCCGTGCTGGCGACGGCCCTGCGTTCCCCGATCCCGGCCGTGCCGCCTCGCATCGACGCCCCAACGATGATGCAAGGCACCTCGTACCACCCGTCCGACGCGGTCGCCGTCTCCGGCAACGCTGTCGGGACGCGCGAGCCTCGGCCCGCCGCCGCGCCCGGCGATCGCCAGTGGGAGGGCTTCGCGCTCTTGGCCGCCGCCAACGCGGCCGAGCCGGCTCCGACTGTCATTTCTTCCCCACTGGTCGGTGAATGGCCCTGCATCTACGGACCGACCCAAGACGCCGACTCCCCGGAAACCGACGTCGTCACCACCTGGCCCGAAGCCGGCCCGCCCGAACTCTGGCGGATCGCCGTCGGGGCCGGATACAGCGCCCCGGTCGTTTCCAAGGGTCGATTGTTCCTCTTCCACCGGATCAAAGACGAGGAAATCGTCGAGCGCCTCGACGCCGTCACCGGAAAATCGCAGTGGAAGCACGGCGATCCGACCGACTACAGCGACCGCTACGGTTACAGTAACGGGCCGCGCTGCGCCCCGATCGTCGACGGCGACCGGGTCTACACCTTCGGCGCGAAAGGCGATCTGCGCTGCCTCGCCGTCGCCGACGGCAAACAGATTTGGGCGCGCAACCTCTCCAACGATTTCCAGGTCGAGCAGGGCTTCTTCGGCGTCGGCGCGACGCCGCTCTTAGAGGGCGACCGGCTGATCGTCAACGTCGGCGGCAAGATCACCAAGGCGGGGATCGCGGCTTTTTCCAAGGTCGACGGTAAGACGCTGTGGACCGCCACCGACCACGGCGCCAGTTACGCCATCCCCGTCGCGGCCGAAATCCACGGCAAACGGTTCGTCTTCGTCTTCACGGAAGCCGGCCTCGTTTCGCTGAATCCCGCCGACGGCAAGGTGTATTTCGAAATCCCGTTCCGCTCGCGCACCTTCGAATCGGTGAACGCCACCTCGCCGCTGGTGGTCGGCGACGTGGTGATGGCTTCCGCGACGTACAACACCGGCATGCTGGCGATTAAGATCAAGCCGGACGGTTCTTACGAAGAGCTGTACCGCGACAAACGTAAGATGGAAAGTCACTTCTCGAACATGATCGCGGTCGACGGCCATGTGTACGGCTTTTCAGGCCGGCACGAAAACGGCGCGGAGCTGCGCTGCATGGAGTTGGCGACCGGAACCGTCAAATGGTCCAGCGAAACCCTGCTCGGCCGCGGTTCGATGATGAAGATCGGCAAACGCTTCCTACTCTGGGGCGAACGCGGCCATCTGGTCTCGCTCGACGTCAGTCCCACCGAACCGAAGATCGCCTCCTTCACCCGCAACGGCCTGCTCGTCGGTTCCCCCACCTGGCCGCCCCCGGCCCTGGCCGCCGGCCGCCTGTACCTCCGCCACGAAGAAGAACTGGCCTGCTACGACCTGCGGCCGAAACGATGAGGCGCCGGTAGGACTCGGCCGTTCCCGTCGATGGAGAAAAGTCCTGTTTCCGACGAGGAGTGAGACGAAGAAACCGTTCGTCGCCGAAGGGTGGGTGATCTTGAGCCGGGCCGGCGGGTTACACCGGATTGGGGGAGCGGGGGGCGAGTTTGGCGTCGATGCTGAGCGAGCCGCCGCCGACCCACAGGGCGATCGCCGAGCCGACGAGGACGGCCGCCGGCAGCGGCAGCGGCGGCACCCAGGGATGCTCGGCGCGGCTCATGAACAGGATCGTCGTGCCGATCGCCGGCAACATGGTGGCGACGCCCAGCAGACCGCCGAAGCGGGTAAGAAGACCGGCCAGCAGCAACGCGCCGGCGACCGCCTCGGCGGTCGACGCGGCGTAGACGTTCAGATCGGGCAGCGGCGCCCCCGCCGCGACGAGGATTTCGCGGAAGTGGGCCGGGTCGCCGAAATGCTTCAGCGAAATGAACAGCAGGGGCAGGCCGGCGACAAGGCGCGGTACGAGCGGCCACCATGCCGCGGTCGTTTGAATCAGTCGCATGGACGGTCCTTTCGTCGAATCAAGTCGTCGCGGCGGCGCGTCGTTCGGCCGCCTCGCGATAACCGCAGTGGAACGGGCAGTCGGGATCGCGTTCCGGGTGGCACAGCTTCGCGCAGACCGGGCGGCGGCCGATCCGCAGATACACCTCGGCGGCGGCGAGCATGCCCAGCGTCGGAGCGGCGACGTACAGCCACCAGAAATCCCAGACGCCGGCGGCGATGTTCGAGGCCAGACTGCGTCCGGGGTTCATGCTGAAACCGGAAAGCGGCATCTCCAACACGACGTAGCTCATGACGAGGGCGGCGACCAGGAACCCTGTCTTCGGCGCCCACGGTCCATTCGTCGCCCACAAGATGAGCGCCATCAAGCCGAACGAGACGGCGGCTTCGGCGGCGAAGGCGACGGTCGGCCCGGCGTCGCCGGGCAGTGTCACCACCCATTGCAGCGGCGGCGCCGTGAAGTCGTCGCCCAACGCCGCGGCGACGGCGAACACGCCGGCCAGACCGCCGAGCATCTGGGCGGCGACGTAGAACGCCGCGTCCCAAGGGGCCACCTTTCCGAGCCGCCAGAACGTCAGCGTCACCGCCGGGTTCACATGCGCCCCCGACCGGCGGCCCCACGGCGAGTAGACCAGCAGCAGCACCGTCGGCCCCATGACGGCGGCCATCGCCAGACGGCGCGTCAGCGGCGACAGGCGGTCGGCGGCTCCGAAAGCCGGTGCGTTCAAAAGCGTGGCGAACAGGCCGATCACGACCAGCAGCAGGAACGTGCCGAACGCCTCGGCCGCGAAGGCGGTGGCATTTTTGCGAAGCGCGGTCCGCACGTCCGCTGCCATGCCTGTCATCCGCCCGCCGCGAAGCCGGGGTACAACGTCATTCCGCCGTCGACGAACAGGCTGATGCCGGTGACGTAGTCGGCGTCGTCCGACGCGAGCCAGGCGACCGCCCGCCCGATATCCTCGGCTTCGCCGATCCGCTTGTACGGCACGAGGGTCATCAGCGACTCGTACGCCTCCGGCGTTTGCCAGGCGGCGGTGTTGATCGGCGTGCGGATCGCGCCCGGCGCCACGCTGTTGACGCGGACGCGGTACGGCGCGACTTCCTGCGCGATCGACTTCATCATCAACATCACGCCCCCTTTGCTGGCGGCGTAGTTGACGTGGCCGGCCCACGGAATCGTCTCATGGACCGAGCTGATGCAGACGATCTTGCCGGCGGCGCAGGAGACTTCCTTCACCACCCCGCGGCGCTTGAACTCCTTCACCGCTTCGCGGGCGCACAGGAACTGGCCGGTCAAATTGGTGCGGATCACTCGGTCCCACTGCGCCAGCGTCATTTCGTGGAAGGGGGCGTCCTGTTGGATGCCGGCGTTGTTGACCAGGACGTCGATGGTTCCGAACCGGTCGAACATGGCCCGGTACATCGCCTGGACCTGCGCTTCGTCGCCGACGTCGGCGCGGAAGGCGAAGGCGTCGACGCCGGCCGCCTTGATTTCGGCGACCACCGCCTCGGCGGCCTCGTCGCCCGCGTAATAGTTCACCAGCACGTCGGCGCCGGCCTTCCCCAGCGCGACCGCCACTCCTTTGCCGATCCCCGAGTTGGCCCCGGTGACGAGCGCCTTTTGACCGGTCAGGCCTTTCGGAATCGGGCAGGTCGGCATCACCACCGGCGGCAGCGGTTCGTTCGTCATGAGAATCCCTCGCGGTTCGTGGATCCCGGTTTCGTGGTTCGTGGATGGACTCGGATCGTCGACCGGCGGGTCACCCGCCCGGCTGGACGAGCCGGGCGACGGCGCCCGTCCAGCCGGTTTGATGGGTCGTTCCCAGGCCGCGGCCGGTGTCGCCGTGGAAATGTTCGTAGAAGAGGACGAGGTCGCGGAAGTGCGGGTCGTCGCGGTAGAGCGGGTCGTCGCCGTGGCAGGGCCGACGGCCGTCGG
>JBOFFD010000102.1:0-9272 GCA_051648425.1 Planctomycetia bacterium | reverse complement strand
GTACCACGAAGCGAAGGGGACGCTCGACCGGACGCCGTTGCACTTCGAGCAGGAGCAGGCGACGGCGGCCGTCACGCCGTTGCGGTACCCCGGCAAAGTGCTGCCCGACCCGGCGGGGAACCGGTTGTTCATCGCCGACAGCACGCACCACCGGATCGTCGTCGCCGATCTTAAGACGTTTGAAGTGAAGCGGGTGATCGGTTCGGGCCGGCCCGGTCTTAAAGACGGCGGGCCGATCGAGGCGCGCTTCAGCGAACCGCAGGGGATGGCGCTCGACGGCGAAACGCTGTACGTGGCCGATACGAAGAACCACGCGCTGCGCGCGGTCGATCTGAAGACCGGTAAGACGACGCTGGTCGCCGGCGACGGCCGGCGTGGTTTCGAGCGGACGTTCAAGGGGCCGGGGAAGACGGTGAGCCTGGCCAGCCCGTGGGACGTGCTGCGCATCGGCCGAACGCTGTACATCGCGATGGCCGGCACCCATCAAATCTGGACGATGAACCTCGACGACGGCGAATTGGCGAACATGGCCGGCAGCGGCCGAGAGGACATCATCGACGGCACGTACGACTCGGCCGCGTTCGCGCAGCCGAGCGGCCTGGCGACCGACGGCGAATGGCTGTACGTCGCCGACAGCGAAGTCAGCGGCGTCCGCAAGGTGAGTCTGACCAAGCCGGTGGTCGAAACGGTGGTCGGCGAAGGCTTGTTCGACTTCGGCGACAAGGACGGCGTCGCCGGCGCGGTGCGGTTGCAGCACGCTCTGGGGGTCGCCTACGCCGACGGCGTGCTGTACGTCGCCGACACCTACAACAACAAGCTGAAGAAGATCGACCCGAAGACCCGCGCCGCGAAGTCGTTCCTCGGCGATAAGAAAGCGGGTAAGACCGACGAACCGGCCCGCTTCGACGAACCGGGCGGCCTGGCGATCGCCGACGGTAAGATCTACGTCGCCGACACCAACAACCATCTTATCCGCATCGTCGATCTGAAAACCGGCGCGACCAGTACGGCGACCTTCGCCGGCTTGACGCCCCCCGAACCGGCCGACGACGACGCGCCGCCCGCGGGCGCCGTCGAACTGACGGCGCCGGCCGTCCAACTGAAGCCGGGCGCTGCCTTCACGGTCGCGGCGGCGGTTCCCGTTCCCGCCGGCTCGAAACTGAACCCGGCCGCCCCGATGACCTGGCGGGTGGAAGCGCTGGCGGCGGACGGCAAAGCGGCCGGCGCCGTCAAGGGGAAGGTGAAGCCGGCGGCGGCGGCGTTCACGCTGGCGGTCGCCGGCGTCGACCTTTCCGGGGCGGCGGCGCTGCGGGTGACGGTGACGTCGTATCCCTGCGAAACCGGCAGCGAAGGCGTCTGTCGCGTCCAAACGCACCGTTGGATCGTACCGATCACGCTTGACGCCGCCGGGGTCGACGCGATCGAACTTCCCCCGGCGAAGTGACCGCCGCCCGCCGTCGACCGATCGATGGCGTACAATGCAGACACGCACCATGATGCGCCGCCGGGGTTTTACGGCGGCGCGGGCGACCGTGGACTGAAAAGGCTTTCTCTTCATGCTGCTGACCAAACGGATCGATCTTCGCAGCGACACCGTCACCCGTCCGTCGCTGAGCATGCGCCAGGCGATGGCGCTGGCCGAGGTCGGCGACGACGTCATGGGCGAAGACGAAACGGTCAACCAGTTGGAGGACGTGGTCGCCAAGCTGCTGGGCAAGGAGGCGGCCTTGTTCGCGCCGTCGGGCACCATGACGAACCAGATCGCGATCCGCGTCCACACTCGGCCGGGCGATGATCTGCTTTGTGAAGCCGAAGCCCACATTCACATTTACGAAGGGGGTGGGCCGGCCATGCTCAGCGGCGTGACCTGCCGCACCATCCCCGGCCGTCGCGGCCTGCTCGACGTCGACGATTTCACCGACAAACTGCGACCGGAAAACGTCCACTACAGCCGCACCAAACTCGTCTGTCTGGAAAACACCCACAACCGCGGCGGCGGTTCGATCCACTCGCTGGAAAGCGTCGACCGCATCTGCGACTGGGCGCACGGCAACGGCTTGGCGACGCACCTCGACGGCGCCCGCCTGATGAACGCCGTGGTGGCGACCGGCGTGTCGGCCGAGACGTACGTCCGCGGCTTCGACACCGTTTCGCTGTGCCTGTCGAAGGGCCTGGGCTGCCCGGTCGGCTCCATACTGGCCGGGTCGGCCGACTTCATCCACGAGGCGCGGCGCGTCCGCAAGGTTTTCGGCGGCGGCATGCGCCAAGCCGGCGTGCTGGCCGCCGCCGGTTTGTACGCCCTGGAACACAACGTCGAACGGTTGGCCGACGACCACGCCAACGCCCAGATTTTGGCGAAGGCGTTGGAGGAGACCCACGGCTTCCACGTGTTGGCGGCCGACGTCCAAACGAACCTGATGTGGATCCGCTTCGATCCGGCGCTGGGTCGGGCGGGCGATTTGGCGGCGCAGTTCCGCAACCGCGGCGTCTTGGTCGGCGCGTACAGCGAGGACAAGATCCGAATGTGTACGCACCTCGACGTCTCGCGCGGCGAGATTGAGTACGTCGCGGAGGTCATCCGCGCCTTCGCGCACGCCGCCGTCTGAAAACCCTGCTTTTTCCGCTCAGCCTCCATCCCGTCGATCGAAATCCCCAAGCCGTTGAACCTCGACCGCCTCGTCCCATGCCCGATTCGGTCGGGCGGGTTGGCGGCTTTGGGAAAAAAACTCCGACTTTCTTGAGATTTCATTTGCCAACGGCGTGAAAACTTGGAACGATGAAATCGTTGAAACTACGTCGCACGGCGGACCAACCTCCCCGGCGACTGATTTCAACGAACTCTCGACCACCGCGTTCCGCCTCGTCACGCCGCGACGGTGGAAGATTGCGTTCGGCTGCGGATGGTCGAGTCCCGCCGCGAACCTTCGCCTTTCCCTTTCCGGGCGCCGTCAGCCCGTGGAACGCGGAAGCAACGAACCGTGCGCCTGGTTTTCGATGCCCCGGGCGTCGTCGTCCCTTCTTCGGTACGCCGCCGAAGGGCCGCCCTTGGACGACCGCGCCATCGGCCCGTTGGTTTTCAAAGGAGCTTCTTCGATGACCCGCAGTCTACTCAACCGAATCGCCACCCTCGTCGAACGATGCCGGACGGTTTCCGATCGCACCGCCCGCGGGCTTTCGATCGCGCCCCGGTCGCGACTTCATTTCGAGTCATTGGAAGACCGAGCCGTCCCCGCGATGGATATCACCATCACGGCGCCGGGCGACGTTTCCGAGACGGTCAACGACTTCACGGTCTTGCAAAACGCCCTGGCGACGGCGGTCGACGACCAGAGAATCATCCTCGTCGGCACGTTCGACTGGTCGGCGCCGTTCGCGGCGGCCGCCTACCAAGCCAGCGTGGCGGGCAGCGACGACGGCGACATCCGCGGGATCAAACTGCCGGGCGGCGTCGACGACTTCACCTTGACGACCAGCACCGGCGCGTCGATCCTCGGCCGGGGCGACTTTGAAGACAATGTGTTCGACGCCTTCTTTTACGCCGACGATTCGACGTCGGCCAACGGCGGGTTGAGCACCGTCGGCAACCTCCGCGTCACGATCGAAAACCTGACGATCAACGACTTCGAGAGCGCCGTCGTCTTCGGTTGGAACTCCACCGGCACGTTCACGAGCACCATGATCCGCGACAATACGATCACGGTCGCCGGCGACGACTTCGGCGTGCAGAACATCGCCGTCTATTTCTCGGCCGGCATGAACCAGCAGATCCTCCGCAACGACGTCACCTTCCAGGGCGACGGCACCCGGTCGATCGGAACGGGCGCCCGGTCGTTCTTCTTCCAGAACAGCACCACTGGCGGCACGCTTTACAGCGGCTTGAACATCGCGGAAAACGTGCTGCGGGTCGGCGCGGGGTCGAACGGCATCGAAACGGTCATCGGCATCTGGGAGAACGGCCACAACGACGTCGACACGTCGGTCATCACCATCGCCGACAACCAGTTCCTGGGACGGGCGGGCGACCTGTTCGACCGCGGCCTCATGCTGACCTCCCAGACCGACCTGATGTCGATCAGCGGCAATCTGTTCCAAGACGTCGACAACGTCTTCTTCGCCCGCAACGCCTCGGGCGGCACCGACACGAACGACAGTTTCACGTTCGGCCCCAACACGTTGGTCCGGGTGGGCGGGGCCGACGGCGTCTTCCTGCAGAACGTCACCAACGACGACCCCGCGAGGACCGTCGTCATCAACTGGGACGCCGGCTCGACCATCGACGGCTTCACGGGAATCCGCGGCCTGAACGAACTGTCGACGCAGGCGACCGGATCGCCGCGGATGGACTCGGCGGCGTCAAACATCGCGGCGGTGATCCCGGTGATCGCGAGGCCGACGGTCGTCCACGTGAACCCCAACTTCTCGACCGCGCGCTTCAGCGACGGCGACGGCCTGGGAACCGGCGAAACGCTGGCCTTCGGTTACAACGCCTTCACCACGGTCGCCGAGGCGCTCGCCGCGTTGGGGGCGGGCGGCACGCTGGTGGTCAACGCGCCGGGCGAAATCTCGGCGACGGTCAACGACTTCACGATCCTTCAGGAAGCCTTGGCGACGGCGGTCGACGGCCGGACGATCCGGCTCGTCGGCACGTTCGACTGGACGACGCCGTTCTCCTCCGCGTCCTATGAGGCCAGCGAAGCCGACAGCGATTTCGGGGACATCCGCGGGATCAAACTGCCGAGCGGCGTCGACGACTTCACCTTGACGACCAGCACCGGCGCGACGATCATCGGCCGCGGCGACTACGACGCCGACGACTACGACGTCTTCTTCTACGCCGACGAATCGTTCGCGGGGAACGGTGGAACGAACGCCGTCGGCAACCTCCGCACCACCATCGAAAACTTGACGCTGACGAACTTTGAAGGCGCGGTCTATTTCGGCTGGAACATCACCGGGAACTACACCGGAACGACCATCCGCAACAACACGATCACCATCGACGGCGACGACTTCGACTTCCAGAACATCGCCGTCTACTTCGCGGAAGGCAAGAACCAAACGGTAGTCGGCAACGACGTGACGTTCGCCGGCGACGGCGTTCCGCCCGTCGGCGAAACTTCCTTCTCGTTCTTCTTCCAGAACAACACCACCGGGTCGGACCTCTACGACGGTCTTTCGATCACCAACAACGTGCTGCGGGTCGGTGCGACGTCGAACGGCATGGAGCAGATCGTCGGCATTTGGGAGAACTCCCACAACGACACGAATACGTCGGTCATCACGATCGCCGACAACCAATTTCTGGGACGGACGGGCGACCTGTTCGACCGCGGCTTGATGCTGACCTCGCAGACCGACCTCTTGTCGATCCGCGGCAACCTGTTCCAAGACGTCGACGACGTCTACTTCGCCCGCGACGTCGGTCGAGGCACCGATCCGGGCGACGTCTTCACGTTCGGCCCCAACACGTTGGTCCGGGTGGGCGGCGCCGACGGCGTCTTCCTGCGGAACGTCACCGACGACCCCACACCGACGATCGTCGGGATCACTTGGGACGCCGGCTCGACCATCGACGGCTTCACGGGCGTCCGCGGCCTGAACGAACTGTCGACCCAGGCGACCGGTTCGGCCCGGCCGACCTCGGCGGCCTTGAACATCGCGGCCGTGCGGGCGGCGCCGGCGCCGACCGTGGTTTACGTGAACCCGGCCTTCTCCACCGCGCCGCGCTTCGGCGACGCCGACGGCCTGGGAACCGGCCTTACGTTGGCCTTCGGCTACAACGCCTTCGCGACGATCTCCGACGCGGTCGCCGCGGTGGCGGCCGGCGGCACCGTGTTGGTCGCGGCGGGCGTGTACAATGAAGCGGTGACGATCGCCAAGCCGTTGACGGTGACGGGCGTCGTCGGTTCGCCCGGCTCCGTCGTCGTCATGCCGGGAGCCGGCCTCGACGGCTTCACCGTGACGTCGACCGGCGTGACGCTGGCCGACCTCACCGTCTCCGGCGGCGACGACGGCGTGGTCGTTTCCAACGTGGCGTCGTTCGGCCTTCGCAACGTTCGGCTCGTCGGCAACACCGGCGACGGCGCCGATGTTTCCAACGTCGACGTGTTCCGTTTCGGCACGGGGGCGGGCGCCGACGTCGTTTCCGCGAACGACGCCGGCCTGACCTACAGCCTGGGGGCCGAAGCGCAGAACGGCATCGTCTTGATGGGCGTGGGGTCGGTCTTCGTCACCACGTTCGCCGGCGACGATACGATCACCGTCGCCGCCAGCCTGACGCGGGGCTACACGGTCGACGCCGGCGGACCGATCGCGCCGGCGACGCCGGGCGACTCGCTGACGGTCAACCTCGCCGGCCTGGGACTGACGGCGGCCGACGTGACGGTCGTTCCCGGCGGGACGGGGGCGGCGACGCTCGACTTCTCCACGGCGTCGGGGGTTGAAAACATCGCGTTCCGCGGCGTCGAAACCTTCGCCACGATGGGACTGAACCTGGCGCCGGTCGCTGGCGACGACGCCTACGCGGTCGACGAAGACGGCGTACTGACCGTCGGACCGGCCGCCGGCGTGCTGGCCGACGACCTTGACGACGGCGGCATGTTGACGGCGGCCCTGCTCGTCGACGTCGAGTTCGGCACGTTGGTCTTGAACCCCGACGGCAGCTTCACTTATACGCCGGACGCCAACTTCTTCGGCTTCGATTCATTCACCTACACCGCCAGCGACGGCGTCAATCCGCCCGTGACCGCGACGGTGACGCTGACGGTCCGACCGATCGCCGACGCCGCCGGCTCCACCCCCGGCGCGACCGACGAAGACATGACGACGCCCGCCGGCCAGTTGGTGATTACGCCGAACGCCGTCGACATGGGTACGGTCGGCTTCTTCCAGGTCACCGGCATCGCCAACGGCTTGCTGTTCAAAAGCGACGGCGTGACGCCGATCCTGAACGGCGACTTCATCACCGTCGCCGAGGGGGCGGCCGGCCTCCGCTTCACGCCGAACCTGAACTTCTTCGGCATGACGTCGTTCGGCGTCCAGGCGTCGACGACCAACACCGTCGCCGGCCTCGGCGGCGGCGTCGTGCCGACCGCCGTCATGGTCGCGTCGGTCAACGACCAACTCGTCGTCGGCGTCGACCCGGTGACGTTCCCCGCCACCGAAGATACGACGGCGACGGTGAGGGTCGCGGCGCTGATTACGGCGGCCGGGATCACCGACGTCGACGACACCGTCTTTGACTTCACGGTCGTTCCCGGTTCGGCGGTCAACGGCACGGCGGTCTTCGACCCGATGACCGGCGTCTTCAGCTTCACGCCGGCGGCGAACTTCTTCGGCCTGGCGTCGTTCCAGTACACGGTGAGCGACGGCGAGGGAATGCCGGTCAGCGGCACGATTCAGTTCATGGTCGCGTCGGTCAACGACCAACTCGTCGTCGGCGTCGATCCGGTGACGTTCCCCGCCACCGAAGATACGACGGCGACGGTGACGGTCGCGGCGCTGATCGCGGCGGCCGGGATCACCGACGTCGACGACACCGTCTTCGTCTTCACGGTCGTTCCGGGTTCGGCGGTGAACGGCACGGCGGTCTTCGACCCGATGACCGGCGCGTTCAGCTTCACGCCGAACTTGAACTTCTCCGGCTTCGCTTTGTTCCGCTACACGGTGAGCGACGGCGAGGGAACGCCGGTCACCGGGACGATTCAGTTCATGGTGGCGGCGGTCAACGACCAGCTCGTCGTCGGCGTCGATCCGGCGGCGTTCTCGGCCACCGAAGATACGACGGCGACGGTGACGGTCACGTCGCTGATCACGGCGGCGGGCATCACCGACGCCGACGACACCTTGTTCGTCTTCACGGTCGTTCCGGGTTCGGCGGTCAACGGCGTTGCGAGCTTCAACCCGATGACCGGGGTGTTCAGCTTCACGCCGGCGGCGAACTTCTCCGGCCTGGCGTCGTTCCAGTACACGGTGAGCGATGGCGAGGGAACGCCGGTCACCGGGACGATTCAGTTCATGGTGGCGGCGGTCAACGATGCGCCGGTCATCGGCGTCGACCCGGCCTCGTTCGGCGCCACCGAAGACGTGACGGCGGCGGTGCCGGTCGCGGCACTCGGCGTCACGGACGTCGACGACACCGTCTTCGTCTTCACCGTCGTTCCCGGTTCGGCGGTCAACGGCACGGCGGTCTTCAACGCCGCGACCGGTCTGTTCAACTTCACGCCGACGGCCGGTTTCGCCGGCCTGGCGTCGTTCCAGTACACGGTGAGCGACGGCGAGGGCGCCCCGGTCGTCGGTACGATCACCTTCATGGTGGCGGCGGTCAACGACCAGCTCGTCGTCGGCGTCGACCCGGCGCCGTTCAACGCCACCGAGGATACGACGACGACGGTGACGGTCGCGGAACTGATCGCGGCGGCCGGCATCACCGACGCCGACGACGCCGTCTTCGTCTTCACCGTCGTTCCCGGTTCGGCGGTCAACGGTACCGCGGCCTTCAACCCCGCGACCGGCGTATTCACCTTCACGCCGGCGGCCGATTTCGTCGGCGTCGCGTCGTTCCAGTACACGGTCACCGCGGGAATCGGGGCGCCGGTCGTCGGCACGATTCAGTTCACGGTGGCCGCGGTCAACGACGCGCCGGACTTCACCGGGCGCGACGTCGCGGCGGTCGAAGACGCCGGCGCGACGGTGGTCACCGGGTGGGCGGTCTTCAGCGCCGGCCCGGTGAATGAAGCGGCCCAGACGGCGGAATACGTCGTCGACGCGGTGTCGAACCCGACTCTCTTCGCCGTGGCGCCGACGATTTCGCCCGACGGCACGTTGCGGTTCACGCCGGCGGCGAACGCCTTCGGCGCGTCGACGATCACCGTGCGGGTGCGCGATTCGCTGGGCGGGCTGAGCGCGGCGAAGACGTTCACGATCAGCGTGACGGGGGTCAACGACGCCCCGACCCTGGCGAACGGCACGACGCCGGCGACGCTGCGAGTGCGGCGGCCGGCCGTCGCGACCGATCTCTCGGCGCGGCGGACGTTCCGCGTGTCGCAACTGCTGGGATCGCGGTTCGGCGACGCCGACGGCGCGACGTCGTTGGGCATCGCCGTCACGTCGGCCGGCAACGGCCGGCTGGGGGTGTGGCAGTATCGGTCGGGGCGAGGTCCGTGGCGTTCGTTGGCGGGAGCGTCAACGACGCGGGCGCGGCTGCTGCGGTCGACCGACCAGCTGCGGTTCGTGCCGGCCGCCGGCGCGACCGGGGTCGCCCGGTTGCGGTT
>JBOFFD010000101.1:0-16405 GCA_051648425.1 Planctomycetia bacterium | reverse complement strand
CCGACGACGAGATTCCGCTGCGGCAGTACGACCGCATCTTGTTCCACCCGAAGAACGCCATTCCGGTCGACTTCGAGCTGGACAACCATCTCTTCGTGGTGCCGGTGGAAGACGTGGTGGCGGTCTTCCGCCGCGACGCCCCTGAAACGCCGGACGACGAGTAAACCGCCGCCGCGGAAAGCGGCGGTTGACAAACATGATTCGTCAGGCCTTTCGGCCGCCAAACCTCCGGTCGCCATTGATTCTATAGAAAGTCGCTGGAAGACCGTTCGGCGGCGATCACGTCGATCTCGAACTTCAGCGCGCCGCCCAGGCAGCCGACCAACGTCGTGCGGGCGGGGTAAGGCTCCTTGAAGAACTCGCGGTACAGGCGGTTGTACTCGGCGAGGTCTTCCTTGCGGTCGACGTACGACCGCACCTGCACGACGTCGGTCAAATCCAAGTCGTCGGCCGCTAAGATGCGCCGCACGTTGTCGATCGACCGCCGCATCTCCCCTTCAAATGAATCCTCGACGATCTTGCCGGCGTCGTCGACCGAAGCCTGCCCGGAAACGAACACCAAACCGGCCGCCGCCACCGCCGGACTGAACGGCAGGTGACTCGTCGGTACGCCCGGCTGTTGAAAGATCTTCTTCATGGTCGTTCCTGGTGTAAGAGTCGCGTTAGATTGGCGGGACGAGTTGATCGAATGGTAGTCGGCCGGGGGCGTCGACCCAACGTCTTAGACGCCCACGTACACCCAGCCGTCGCGGATTTCCACCGGGAACGAGTGGGCGGCCTTGCCGCGCACCGTCGTACAGCGGCCGGTGTCGAGCTTGAAACGCCAACCGTGTTCGGGGCAGACGAGCACGTCGCCCTCTAAACACCCTTCGCCCAAGTTCCCCGTCAGATGTGGGCAGAAGTTCGACAGCGCGTAAAAGACGCCGTCGCGGTTGCACAACGCAATCTTAGTCCCGTCGACCGTCACCGTCCGCACGCCGCCCGGCGGCAGTTCGTCGACGTGGCACGCCGAATGAAATTCGGGCATCGTCGGCTCAGCTCTTCTTTGGGTGGTCGGGCGTCAGGCCGCGGTAGGCCAAGTCGAGCAGTTCGACCGGGTGACCCACCCACACGTCGCGGCCGTCGTCGCGCAGTCGACGGCTGATGTGCAGCGTGCAGCCGGCGTTGGCGATCAGCACGGCCTCGGCCCCGGTCGCGGTGATGGCGTCCGCCTTGCGCTTCACCAACCGCTCGGCCATTTCCGTTTCGACGAGGTTGTACGTTCCCGCCGCGCCGCAGCAGATTTCCGACTCCGCCAGCGGCTTCAGTTCCAGGCCGGGAATCAGTTTCAGCAACTGCCGCGGCTGCGCCCGCACTTGTTGCGCGTGACACAAGTGACAGGCGTCGTGGTACGTCGCCGTCATGGGGATGGCGTGGGTCGGCGCGATCGGTCCGAGCTGCGCCAGGAACTCGCTGACGTCTTTCACCTTGGCGGCGAAGCGTTTCAGTTTTTCGGTCTGGTCGGCGGGGGCGTGCAAATGGGGGTAGTCTTTCAGCATGGCGCCGCAGCCCGCCACGTTGACGATCACCGCGTCGACGGCGTCCAAATCGACGGCGTCGGCGTTCTGAATCGCGCGGTCGAGCGCCGGCTTTTCAACCCCCGCATGGTAATGAATCGCGCCGCAGCAGGTCTGATTGCGCGGCACAACGACGTCGCAGCCGTTCTCCTGTAAGACGCGGGCGGTCGCCCAGTTGACGTGATGAAAGACGGCGTCGGCCACGCAGCCGGTGAGCAGAGCGACGGTGGCCCGTTTCGGTCCCTTCGCCGGCAGCCGGTCCGGCAACGGCGGCTCGCGGCGGCGCAGCGTCGGCAGCATTTGGTGCATCCGTCGCAACTTTTCGGGCAGTAGGTTCAAGAGGCCCGACCATTCGATCAGTTTGTCCAATCCCAACGCTTGCATCCAGCGCACCGGCAGCAGCGCCAGCCGCATCCGCCGGGCATACGGGAAGAGGGGAAAAAGGATGAGCTGATGGAACCAATCGTTGGTCTTTGTTTTGGGATTGGTCTTTTCCATGGCGACGCGGAACGGTTCGATGAGCCGACCGTACTGCACCCCCGAAGGACAGGCGGTCTCGCACGCGCGACAGTCCAAGCACAGTTCCAGGTGGCGACGGATTTCTGGCGTGAGTTCGGTGCGGCCGTCTTCGACGGCGCGCATTTGATAGATGCGGCCGCGCGGGCCGTCGGCCTCGGTGCCAAGCTCAAGGTAGGTCGGGCAGGCGGCGGTGCAAAGGCCGCAATGCACGCAGTCGAGATACAACTCGTAGTCGATGCCGGTTTTCAGGATCGGCAGACCTTTGGGACCGGGCTGGCCGGCGGGGGGCGCGATCCACGGCTTCGATTGCGGGGTGTGGGATTCGGAAACGGAAGTCGTCACGTTCATCCCCATTTTCTTGTTCAGGAGAAACCGTCGAGGCGGCCGGCATTCCGTCAGCTTCGTTATTTGCCATTGTCGAAAAAATCGTGTAGAATCAAAATCTGTCTATCGCAAACATCTGGGTGAAACTTTCGGTTTCACGCACCCCACAGTTTCCTTTTCAAGGTGGGTCGCATCCATGCACGTACAGAATGTCCGTCCACGACGAGCCTTCACGCTGATCGAACTGCTCGTCGTCATCGCCATCATCGGCGTCCTCATCGCGCTTTTGCTGCCGGCGATCCAAGCCGCCCGCGAAGCAGCTCGAAGGGCCAACTGCCAGGCCAACATGCGGGAAATCGGTTTGGCGCTGGCCAACCACCTCGATCAAACCGGCCGGCTGCCCCCCGGGGCCGCCGTCGACCGTCAACCGTTCGGCACGATGACGGAGACGTCGACCTACGTCTACGGTAGTTCTTGGATGGTGTACCTGCTGCCCTACATGGACGCTTCCCAATATTACGACCTTTGGAACTTCTCCAACAGTTCAGGCTGGGTCGGCCCCAACTCTAACACGCTGATGCCGCCGGTTCCCGGGTATCTGTGCCCGTCCTCGACCATGCCGGTGAACTGCATCGGCCCTCCCGGCGGCGGCGGCGTGCCGCGCGGCGCCGCTTCCTACGTCGCCGTCACCGGCTCGGCGATCAACTTCCTGGGCTACACCGAAGCCCGCGTCTCACCTCCCGGCGGCATGGGCTGCTGCAACGGCGGCGTCACCAGCGGCGGCGGCGCGCTGTACGTCAGCAGCCAGGTGCGGCCCCGCGACGTCAAAGACGGCATGGCCAACACCATGGCCGTCAGTGAAGCCAGCGACTGGCTCTTCACCACCGCCGGCACCCAGGTCGACTGGCGACCAAGCCTGCACGGCTACACGATGGGCGCCGGCGGCTCCAACGAGCACGCCGGCGTGACGGGCTACGGCGACCGCGCGTTCAACACTACCGCCATCCGTTGGGCCATCAACTCCAAGCGGGGCTGGGTCCATCCCAACGGCGACTGCACTCAAGGCGTCTGCTTCAACAACGGCCACAGCATCCCGCTGAATTCGGCCCACGACGGCGGCGTCAACGCGGCCTTCCTCGACGGCACCGTCCGATTCCTCTCGGAATCGATGGACCTCAACATCCTGGCCGCCGTCGCCACCCGCGACGACGGCGTCCCCGTGACCCAGCCGTAATCAGGCGATTCGTCGGCTCGCCGGCCTCAAGGACGAGGTCGAGAAAAATTCGGAGTTCTTTAGAGAACAGACGGTTTTCCCGTAGTGTTTTCGCAAAGCCGACACCATAATTCAGTATTCCATATGTCTAACCCTAACGTCTCTTTCGAGGATACCAGCTATCATGAAGCGCAATCACCTCCGCGATCGACGCGGTTTCACCTTGATTGAACTTCTCGTCGTCATCGCCATCATCGGCGTCCTCATCGCGCTGTTGCTGCCGGCGATTCAAGCCGCCCGCGAAGCCGCCCGCCGTTCGTCGTGCCAGGCGAACATGCGGCAGATCGGCCTCGCGCTCAACAACCATCTCGACCAGACCGGTCGCCTGCCGCCCGGCGCCGGGCACGACAACCCGCCGTTCGGTGGCCGCCAAGCTTCGCTTGGCACCGGCTATGGCTTCTCATGGATGGTCCCGATCCTGCCGTATCTCGACGCACAAGCGCAATTCGACCAACTGAACTTTGAAGTCGACCATCAAGGCTGGGTCGGCAATAGGACAGTCTCGATGCCGGCCGTGGGAACCTACACCTGCCCGTCGTCGACACTGTCGCCGCTCTGCCCCGGTCCACCCGGCGTGCCTCGCGGCGCTTCCAGCTACTTCGCCATCGCCGGCTCGGCGATCGACTTCCTGGGCTTCGTCGAATCCCGTCGGTCCGCCTCCGGCGGCGCCGGTTGCTGCAACGGCGGCATTACAAGCGGCGGCGGCGTCATGTTCGTCAACAGCCAGATCCGCGCCAAAGACATCAAGGACGGTCTCTCGAACACCATGGCCGTCGGCGAAGCCAGCGAGGAACTCGTCACCAGCACCGGCCGCCGGGTCGATTGGCGTCCCAGCCTACACGGCTACTTGATGGGCACCAACCAGACCACGACCAACGTCGCCACCGGATTCGGTGAACGCGCCTTCAACACCACCTCGATTCGCTGGGCGATCAACCAGCGCGTCGGTTGGGTCAACCCCAACGGCGATTGCAGCCAGGGGGTCTGCGCCAACACCGGCCACAACATTCCGCTCAACTCGCCGCACGGCGGCGGCGTGAATTCGCTCTTCCTCGACGGGACCGTACGGTTCCTCTCGGATTCGACGGACCTCAACATCCTGGCCTCCGTCGCCACCCGCGACGACGGCGTCCCCGTCACCCAGCCGTAACCACGAGATTCGTCGGTTATTCGTTCTTAAGAGTGGTGTCGAGAGAATATAGAAAAATTTTTTGAACAGACGGTTTTCCCGTAGCATTTTCACAGAGCCGACAACATAATTCAGTATTCCTTTCGTCCAACCCTCACGTCTCTTTCGAGGATACTAGCTTTTATGAAACGGAATCACCTTCGGGATCGACGCGGTTTCACGTTGATTGAACTGCTCGTCGTCATCGCCATCATCGGCGTCCTCATCGCGCTGTTGCTGCCGGCGATTCAAGCCGCCCGCGAAGCCGCCCGCCGTTCGTCGTGCCAAGCGAACATGCGGCAGATCGGCCTGGCGCTCAACAACCATCTCGACCAGACGGGTCGGCTGCCGCCCGGCGCCGGCCACGACGGTCAACCGTTCGGTTCGTACGATGTCTCCGGTGGCAGCGGCTACGGCTTCTCGTGGATGGTCCCGATCCTGCCCTATCTCGACGCGCAAGCGCAGTTCGACCAACTGAACTTTGAAGTGGTTAATCAAGGGTGGGTCGGCAACGGGAGCATCCGGATGCCTGCCGTCGCGACCTACACCTGCCCGTCGTCGACGTTGTCGCCGCTCTGCCCCGCCCCGCCCGACGGCAACGCGCCCCGCGGCGCCTCCAGCTACTTCGCCATCGCCGGCTCGGCGATCGACTTCCTGGGCTTCGTCGAAGCGCGGCGCACCACCCCCGGCGGCGCCGGCTGCTGCAACGGCGGCATCACCAGCGGCGGCGGCGTCATGTTCATCGCCAGCCAAATCCGCGCCCGGGATATCAAAGACGGTTTGTCGAACACGATGGCCGTCGGCGAAGCGAGCGAAGAACTGGTCACCAGCACCGGCCGCCGCGTCGACTGGCGCCCCAGCCTGCACGGCTACCTGATGGGTTCGCCGCATACGAACTCGAATTCCGTCCTCGGCTACGGCGACCGCGCCTTCAACACCACCTCCATCCGCTGGGCCATCAATCAGCGCGTCGGCTGGGTCGACCCCGACGGCGACTGCAGCCAGGGCGTCTGCGCCAACACCGGCCACAACATTCCGCTCAACTCGCCCCACGGCGGCGGCGTGAATTCGCTCTTCCTCGACGGCACCGTTCGGTTCCTCTCGGAATCGATGGACCTCAACCTGTTGGCCGCCGTCGCCACTCGCGACGACAACGTGCCCGTCACCCAGCCGTAAGACGGCGCGCCGACCACCCGTCGACCCCGGAACGATCTTTCGACGGCGGCGGGCGGTTTCGTTTCTTGCGGCCGCTTTTACGGCGGCCGCCTCCGACTTTTCTCGATGCCCTCGAAAACTTCCAAAACGGATAGAGTATGTTTCACACATCTTTTCTTCGCGCGGCGGTAGTGTTCCCGGTTCTCATCGTCGCCGGCACGGTTGGATGCGGCGGCCCGAAGGTCGAACCGACGTTTCCTTTCACCGCGACGGTGAATCTCGACGGCAAGCCGCTGTCGGAAGGTAAGATGGTCGTTCGCGGTTCGGACGGCAAAGTGCCCGCCTACCTCGAAATCAAAGACGGCGCCGTTTCCGGATCGGCGACGGCGGGTAAGAAGGTCGTCGAAATCTCCGCCTTCCGCCTGATGAAGAACCCGCCGAAACCGATCCCCGGCATGGCGGGGACGCCCGACAACATGGAGAATTACATTCCCAAGCGTTACAACAGTAAGTCGCAGTTGGAACTCGAAATCAAACCGGGCGGTCAAAACGAAGGCCGGTTCGAGTTGACCTCCTTGAAGTGAAAGTACTGAGCGGCGCGGGGGCCGTCTCTTAGATCGGTACGCCCGGCCAGCGGTAACCTAAGAGTCGGCTTTTGGCGTACTTCGCCACGGACACGGCGTCCCCTTGGTTCCCGCCCAGCACCTTCAGGTACGATCCTTCCTCGCCGACGTAGAAGGCGACGTGCCCCTTCCAGGTGCTGTCGCCCCGCTTGAACACGGTGATGCAGCCGTATTCCGGCGCCGCCAACGGGCAGCCCCATTGAAGCCACGAGCGGGCCGTCCCCAGGTCGGTTCCTGGTTGGCCGACCTGTTTCATCACCCAGTTGACGAACGCCGCGCACCACGGCGTTTCGTCATTCTTGAACGGCCCGACGGTTTTCAGATACTCCATGATCCGCGGGTTGTTGTTCTTCGTGCCGACGAATTCCTTCGTCCCCAACTCCGCCCGCGCGATCTCCATCCACTTCGCTTCCATGACCCGGTTCCCGTCGAAAAGAGCTTGCCCGACGGCGTCGACGCGACGGCTTCGACGGGCACTTACTCTCATGGGAAACGGACCGTCGCCACCGGACGCGCCGCGAACCACGTTTTTCTCGTCGCTTTCCGATCGTCGCATTCCGTTTTCTGTAAGATTGTTTCTCGCCGCCGACCGGTGCGGCCGCCTATTTCCGATGTTGAGCGGGCCGGTGTCTTTACGAGCCAGTCGGACGAGGACGAAAGGAATTCGATGATGACGCGATGGAATGGACGGGCGTTGACGGCGATGGTCGTCGCGGTGGGAGCGAGTGCGGCGGCGGCCCGCGCCGATGAGCCGCGACCGTCGCCGCCGTTGTTCGACGGCCTGGGCGGCTACACCCGCGCCGTGACGACCGCGGACCCTGCCGCCCGCAAGTACTTCGATCAAGGATTGATGTTCCTGTTCGCCTTCAACCACGACGAGGCGGTTCGGTCGTTCCAAGAGGCGGCGCGGCTCGACCCGACGTTCGCCATGGCCCACTGGGGCGTGGCGACGGCGAACGGCCCGCACATCAATCGACCGACGATGACCCCGGAACAAACGCAGGCGGCCTGGACGGCCCTGCAACGCGCGAAGGCGAACGCCGCCGACGGTCGACCCGTCGACGCGGCGCTGGTCGCCACGCTGGCGAAGCGCTACGTCGAGCCGGCGACGGCGGCGTCGGTCGATCGCAAGACGCTCGACGCCGCGTACGCCACCGCTCTGGCCGAGGCTTGGAAACAGTATCCGGACGACGCCGACGTCGGCGCGCTGTACGCCGAGGCGTGCATGGACCTGCGGCCGTGGGACTTGTGGACGGCCGACGGCATGCCGCAACCGGGGACGCCGGCGATCGTCGCCACGCTGAAGGCGGTGCTGGCGAAGCGGCCCGACCACCCGCTGGCGCTGCACCTGTTGATCCACGCCGTCGAAGCGTCGCCGGAACCAGGTCGGGCCGACGACGCCGCGAACCGGCTGCGCGACGCTCATCCCGGTCTCGGCCACCTGACGCACATGCCGTCGCACCTCGACATCCGCCGCGGCCGTTGGCGCGAGGCCGTCGAAGCGAATCGGAAGGCGATCGCCGCCGACGACCGCTACCGGGCGGCCGTCCCCCGGCAGGAGTTCTACCGCCTCTACATGGCCCACAACCACCACATGCTGTCGTTCGCGGCCATGATGCAGGGGCGGAGCAAGCTCGCGCTTGACACCGCCCGCGCCATGCTGGCGGCCGTTCCGAACGACTGGACCGACGAACCAGGGAACGCGGCGGTGGTCGACGGCTTCTTCGCCGTTCCGGTGGAAATCCTGGTCCGCTTCGGTCGGTGGGACGACGTTCTGCGGGAACCGCCGCCGGCCGCCAAGTTCCCCGCAGCTCGGGCGCTGCACCAGTTCGCGCGGGCGACGGCGCTCGCCGCCAAGGGCGAAGTGGTTGCGGCGCGAGCGGCGCAGCGGGATTTCCGGGCGGCGGTGCGGGAAATCCCGGCCGGGGCGGTGTTCGGCAACAACACCGCGGCAGCCGTCGCCGCCGTCGCCGACGATGTCTTGGAGGGAGAAATCCTGCTCAGGGAAGGTAAGACGGCTGCCGCCGTGGAGCGGCTTGAGGCGGCGGCGGCGAAGGAGGACGCCCTGCGGTACGACGAACCGCCCGACTGGTTGCAGCCGGTGCGGCACGCTTTGGGTGCGGCGCTGATGAAGGCCGACCGGCCAGCCGACGCCGAGGCCGCCTACCGCGAAGACCTGCGCCGCTGGCCGGAGAACGGTTGGTCGCTGTACGGCCTGGCGCGAAGCCTGGAGGGCCAAGGCAAGACCGACGAGGCGGCCGCCGTCCGCGAGCGGTTTCTGAACGCTTGGAAGGACGCCGACGTCGAACTGAACTCGTCGTGCCTGTGCCAACCGATCCGGGAATAGCCCACCGACCGGCGGACGCCGGGCGTCAGACCGGGCGTTTGCCGGGCAGCGACGGGCCTTGCGAGTCCAGCGACTGCTCGGTGCGTTGCAACTGACCGCTTTGAAACTTCACCGAGACCAGTTTGGCCGGGTTCTCGGCTTCGACCAGGAACCGCGAGACCGGCCCGAAGAACGTCGGCGCGACCGAGGAATCGATGACGCCGAGCAGTTCCCGCAGCATCTTCGGCTGTTGGAAGCTCGGGTAGTGCGGCACGCCGTCGGCGGTGCGCAGTATCAGCAGAAAGCGGAAGTGGTCGCGCAGTTGGTCGATGTCGGCCGACGAAGTTAGATAGAATCCCCAGTTCTTGCCCCACCCTTCGCGCAGAATGGCCGGCAAGAGGCGCGAGCCGGTCTGGAAGGAAACCACGAGGGGCGAGTTGGCCGGCAGTTCGCCGCCGCTGGTGGACCGAAACAGTTCGCCGGACGCTTCGACGAGCGCCCGGATGCGGTCGTCGGAACCGGCGTCGAACAGGCCGAAGATCGGCCGTCGGCTTTTCTGTAGAATCTGCGCCGTCCGCAGGCCGAACATCGCGGTCGATTCGCCGAACTTCACCGTCGGCAGCCGCTCGAACATCGGAATCGACGGCACCGACTGACCCGTCACGTTCGTGCTCGACTGCTGTCCGATCAACATCGACTCTTCTTCGCCGTTCCACACCGAAACACTGCCGCTGGAGGGCAACGTATGCTTCTTTTCCGGCAGCGGTTCCAATTCCCGGCTTCGCACCAGAAACAACGTCTCGCCCGCCTGCACCCGGTCGCGGTCTTGCAGCGGCACGGTCCGGCCGTTCAGCTCGCGGTCGTTCAAGAGCACGCCGTTCGTGCTTTGCAGATCTTCCAAAAAAAGAGCGTCGTTTTGGAGGACGATCTTGAAATGTTGTCTCGATATCCAATGATCGTGCAGTAGTCTAAGTGTTGACTGCGAGGACCGCCCTATCACGACTTCGCCTTCACCGACGATCGTCGCGCTTTGGTTCATTTGCGGTCCATTGCGGACTTGCAGTACCACTTCAAGCGTCATGGATCGTCGGGCTTCCCTTGTCAACGGACCGAGTCGAGAGACGGTTGGTTGGTCGCAGCCGTCGCGCGATAACGTCGCCTTCGCGCAAGAACCTAGCGAACTTTACTACCGAATTCGCGCCCGACCATCAAGACGCCCGACCATCCAACGACAGCAAGAACGCGACGGCGCCGCGGACCGTCCAACCGGCGGTCCGCCACCAGTTGGCGGCGGCCAGCGCCCCCGCGGCGGCGGCCAAGCCGGCGGCGTCGAACCCCTCGCCGGCCCGCCGCGCCAACTCTTCGTGCCAGGGGGCGTAAATCAGAAACGTGGCCGAAAACAAGGCGCCGTACAGCGCGACGCCGAACCACGCCAGCCGCCGCCGCCATGGTTCCCACCGCCGCGTTCGATGCGCGACCAACGCGGCCGTCGCCCCTTCGACCAACATTCCCGGGCCGACGACCCAAACCACCGCCGCTTGGTGCAACCGTTCATAGGAGAGGAATTCGTCCGGCCCCACCGCCGCCATGAGGGGGTAGTGGACCAGTTGGACGAACCACAGCACGCCGACCATGTACCAAGTGGCGGCCGCGTGCGCCGCCAGCAGCCGGCGGTCCCAGTTCTCGTTCGTCGCACTCACCACGTCGCCTGTCTTCCGTCGAGAAGTCGCTTTCTACAGCGATCTTAGTACGTCGGCGGCCCGTGATTGTTCGGGTGAGGGGCGATCAGTCCGCGCGGCTGAACAGTTCGTCGAGCATCGCCGCCGACAGCGCCGCGGACGCCGCCGACCGGGCGGCCGCCGCCAGCGCGATCGTGCCGCCGGCCTTCTGCACGCTGAAGGCGGTCGCGCCGCCGTTCGGCGTCGCCACCGCGATCCGGCCGGCGGTCCCGGTCGTCCGGTCCCACGCCCGGAACGCGAACCGGATCGTGCCGGCCGTCGCGCCCGTCGCCACGAAGCGGATCCGGTCGACGTCGCGCAGCAGCAGCGCCCGGCGGTCGCTCACCGTCCCAGACACCCGGCGGAAAGTGCGGCCGTTGTTAGTCGAGAACTCGAACCGGCCGCGCGCCGTGGACGTCAAACGGGTGACCGCCACGCCACGCAACGCCCCGGCGTCGGCGTCGCGGAAAAGCCGCGTGAGCTGCGAGACGCGCAGGCCGCGGCGGATCGTCGCCGCCGATACTCGCGGCGCCCGCGTCGACGCCAGCGTCGGGGCCTTGTTCGTCGTTCCCGGCGGGTTGGTTCCCGGCGGCGGTGCGACGATCGGCGGGGTGGCGACGGTCAGCGCCAGGGTGGTCGACGCGGTCGCAGTCGCGCCGCCGTTCGATTCGACGGCGGTGGCGACGATGCTTAGCGAGAAGGAACCGGCGGTAGGAACGGTGATCGTCAGGCCGGCGAGCTGCCCGGCCGTCAGCGTCCAAACGCCGTTGCCGTTGTTCGTACCGGCCGACAGCACAGCGTTCGTCGGCACGCCGGAGATCGTCACGGTGCTGATCGATTCGGAACCGTCGGCGTCGCCGACGGCGGCCGAAACCGCCAGCGGAATCGGTTGGCTGACGAGGCCCGACGCCGGCGCGGCGGTCGGCGTCGGCGTCGACGCCGTCATGTCGACGAGCGTGACGGTGACGGCAGCGGCCGCGGAGTCCGTTTGCCCGGTGCTGGTTTCGGTGACGACGAGGGTCGCCGGCAGCAGGAACTGGCCCGGCGAGGGCGCGGTAATCGTCAAGCCGACGAGCTGAGCGGCCGTCAAGGTCCAAACGCCGTTGCCGTTGTTCGTGCCGGCCGAAAGCACGGCGTTCGTCGGCACGCCGGAGATCGTGACGACGGCCGTTTCGCTGCCGTCGAGGTCGGTCGGCGCGAAGGAGAAGACCAACGGCACGGCGGCGCCGGCCTCGGCGGGAGCCGGGTTCGCGCCGGTGAAGGTGAAGGCGTCGACGGTGCCGTCGGGGACGAACCGGTACAATTCACTGCCGATCGAGCCGTCGTTGGCGGCGAAGAAAAGAACGCCGTTCCGGTTCGTCAACCCGAAGGGATTGCTGCCGGCCGCTCCCGGAAAGAGGTCGGCGACGCGGACGGTGCCCGCCGCGGAGCCGTCGCTCTTCCACAACTCAACGCCGCTCGCGCCGTCGTTCGCCTGGAAGTAGAGAATCCCGTTCAGGGTCGTCACGGCGGCGGCACTGCCGGACCCGGCGCCGGGGTAGACGTCCTTGACGAGGACGGTGCCCGATTCGGAGCCGTCGCTCTTCCACAACTCGCGGCCGCTCGCGCCGCCGTTCGCCTGGAAGTAGAGAAACCCATCCACGTTCCTAAAAAGATCGGGATTGCTGTTTACGGCGCCGGGGTTGACGTCCTTGGCGAGGACGGTGCCGGACGCGGAGCCGTCGCTTTTCCACAACTCGATGCCGCTCGCCCCGTCGTTCGCCTGGAAGAAGAGAATCCCGTTCACGTTCGTCAAAAGTCTGGGACTGCTGGAGGCGGCGCCGGGGTTGACGTCCTTGACGAAGACGGTGCCTGATTCGGAGCCGTCGCTCTTCCACAACTCCGACCCGCTGGCGGCGACGGACGCCCGAAAGTAGAGAATCCCGTTCACGTTCGCCAAAGCACCGGGATTGCCGTTTCCGACGCCGGGGTTGATATCTTTGACGAGCACGGTGCCCGCTTCGGAGCCGTCGCTCTTCCACAACTCGTTGCCGTTGACGCCGTCGTTGGCCCGAAAGAAAAGAACGCCGTTCAGATCGGCGAAGAAGCTGAGGTTGGCGGCGGCGCCGGTAGTGTTGATATCCCTAACGAGGACGGTGCCCGCTTCGGAGCCGTCGCTCTTCCACAGTTCCAAACCGGTCGCGCCGTCGTTGGCGATGAAGAAGAGAGTTCCGTTCACGTTGAAGAGTTCGTCGGGAGCGGCGTCCGCAGCGCCGGGGTTGACGTCCTTGACAAGGACGGTGCCCGCTTCGGAGCCGTCGCTCTTCCACAATTCCGTGCCGGTCGAGCCGTCGGTCGCCTGAAAGAAAAGAACGCCGTTCACGTTGAGGAGATCGATCGGATATGCGGACCCGACGCCGGGGTTGACGTCTTTGACGAGGACGGTGCCCGAGGCGGTGCCGTCGCTCCGCCACAGTTCGTCGCCGGTCGCGCCGTCGTCGGCGGTGAAGAAAACCACGTCGCCGACGATCGTCACGTTGTTGATACTGCTGCCGGCGGCCCCGGAGCGGACGTCTTCGACGAGTTCGAGCAGGCTTGCCGGGACGGCGCGGTCTTCCAATCGCTCGAAGCGGCGCGGGGTTCGGTTGGTTGCGGCGGAAGACAGTCCAAACATCGGGCGGTGCTCCCAAAATCCGCCGGTTGTTGTCGGCGCGGTTGCGATTTTCTCTCTATCTAGAGGCTAACCGACCGCCGCGCGGAATGCCAATAAGATTTTCCGGAAACGTCGTTTCCGTCGAGTCGGCGAGAGGAATTCGACGGCAGGGGCGGGAATTCTCAGCCGATCGCCGAAAAGAGGTCGACCAGTAGGGCGTTCGCCGCGCGTCGGCCGGAGGCCAGTGCGCCTTGGATCGACGCTTGGTCGCGGTGGTCGCCGCAGACGTACAGGCCCGCCTTGCCGACGCGCACGGGCCGCTCGGCCGGCTCCAGATCGGCGGGAGCCTGGCTCGGCTGCGCGTGGGGAATGTGGTACCGCTTCAACAGTTTCCAGGCGGCGGCGGCTGGGCCGTACCATTCGACCAACTGCCGTTGCACTTCGGCTTCCAGGTCGGAGCCGCACCGGCGAACCGCTTCTTCCAGCACCGAGACGGACACCAACGCCCGCCCCGCCGGCGCGTACGACGGCGCGGCGTTGCTGGGTACGCACAGGTTGTTGATCGGTCCCGCGCCGTCGCCGTTCAGCACCAGAACCGGCGCGGCGAACGGCGCCCGGTCGGCGGCGTAGTACAGGCAGTCGACCCCCCGCCACTCGCGGCGCGGCACCGCCGTCTCGCCGAACAACGCGCGGGCGGAATCCATGTCGACCGCCGCCACCACCGCCTGGCCGAAGACGCGGTCGCCCTCGGTCGTTTCCACCCAAACCGCCCCTTTCGCACCCGCCGGCCCGCCCGCCGACGCCGTTCCCACCGCCGCCGCTCCCACGCCGAGTTGCAGTACACCCGGCGGCAGTCGCTCGGCCAGTTGGGCCGCTATGGCCCCCATGCCGTCGCGCGGCAAGGCGGTCGAGCCTTCGGCGAACATGCGGAAGGTGTAGTCGAACATCCGACTGGAAGCGCCCAACTCGCGGTCGAGCTGCACGCCGCCGTAGAACGGCCGGAAGAAGCGGTCGACGATCCGATCGGAAAAACCCGCCTGCCGCAAGGCGGCCAGGGTGGTGGTCGCGGGGAGCGTCAGCAGGGTTTCGGGGTCGGCCGCCGTCACGCGCGACCGCAGCGCGGCCAGCTTTGGCAGGTCGCCCCAGGTGGTCAGCGGTGCCGTCAAGCCGGCCAGCGCCGCCAACGGTTGGCGCCAGGGATCCGACAGTCGATGGAACCGCCCGCCGAACCGCACCAGGGCGCCCGGCTCGAACCGGCCGAGGTGCAGGGCCTCTTCGTCGAACAGCCAGCGGATTTCCGGATACGCGGTCGCCAGCACTTGGAAGCCGCGGTCGAGTTGGAAGCCGTCGACGCGGTCGGTGCGCACCCGCCCGCCGACGCCGTCCGAAGGTTCCAAGAGCCGCACGCGCAGCCGTTGCTGCGTTAGGTGGACGGCGCACGCCAGCCCGGCCAGCCCCGCCCCCAGTATCCACACGTCGACGGCGTCGCCGTCCGCTTCGGTCATTGTTGGGCCGTCGGCAGCGGGCAGGTGGAAAGATCGAGATAGTCGGGGCGGTCGCCGGCGTATTCGTGGCGGAACTCGCGGACGATGCGGCCGTCTTGGAACAGGAAGACGCCCGGCATGCGCAGGCCGTCGCCGGCCATCAAACCGACGCCGTGACCGCCTTTGACGAACGCCTCGTACGCCCTTCCGAGGCTGGGGCCGCCGACGAAGCTCTTCCACGTTCCGCGTTTTAGGCCGAACGCTCGATAGAGCCGGCAGGTGGGGTCGCTGATCCGCGGCAGGTCGTCGAGGCCGTAATTCTTGAAGAACGCCGCCGCGAACGGCTCGTCGGTCATATGCACCAGCACGACGGTCGCGCCGCCCGCTTCGATCGCCGCGCGACGTTCCGCCAGGTCGGCCAGCGCTTCGCGGCAGTATGTGCAGCCGGCATGACGCAGAAAGACGACTAGCGCCGGCCGTTCGCGCGAAAGGTCGACCAGCGAGACGCCCGTCTGCGTGTGTGACGCGGCGGCCGCCTCGGCGACGGTCAGAACTTCTGCTTCGCGGCGGGCCTGCGTTTCGATTTCGTTTCGGAAGGCCGCCGCCAGAATGAGACCGAACGGCGCCCACCAAATCACGTCGTTGGTGAGATTGGTCCACGCCATCTGCAACGGCAGTTCGCCGTTGAGGTAGCCGACGACGAAACCGATCGGTCCGAAGATTTTACCCAGAAAACCGACCAGCACGATCGGCCAGTGCCGCAGGGGATCGAAGGCGGCTAGGCCGTAGCCGATTCCGTATACGCCGACGATCATGCCGATGCACTGCCAGAACTGCGGCGCCGTGCGGGCGGGGTGGTCGGCGGCAAGTCCGATCCAAGACAAGGTCATTTGCGGCGCGAGGACGACCAGCGTCCCCCAAAGCAGGTTGTAGGCCGCCGCCAGCAGCAGCGCGACGGTCATCCAGCGTGTCTTCGACATGAATGAAGTTCCTCCCACGGAGAATAGGGAGCGTCCGCCGAAAGCGAAAAGACGACCGGCTTCAAGCCGATCGGTCTACACCGCCGGCGGCAGCATCCAGGTGGCGAAGAACGGCGCGAAGAACAGGACGACGGTGGCGGCGGCGCACAGAGTGGCGCCGACCATCGCGGGGACGTCGTCGGCGCCGGTGGCCGCCGGTCGCTGCCGGGGGCCGAACACCACGGCGGCGACCACCCGCAGGTAGTACCACGCCCCGATGGCCGAGTTCACCGCCATGAGCAGGGCCAACACGCGGAACTGGTTCGTGCCCTGCGACAAGGCGGCCAGGAAGATGTACAGCTTGCCGACCAGGCCGCCGGTGAACGGGAAACCGAGCAGGCTGAGGAAGAACAGCGCGAGCAGGGCGGCCGACATCGGCCGAACGTGCCACAGGCCGGACAGGTCGTCGACGCGCTCGGCCTTCTCGCCGACCGACCGCAGGTAGCACAGCACCCCGAACACGCCCAGCGTCATGGCGGAGTAGACCAGCAGGTAGAAGAGCACCGCCTGTCGACCGGTGGCCAGGCCGTAGCCGTCGCCGCCGCCGGCGGCCAAGCCGACCAGCATGTAGCCCGCGTGGGCGATGCCGGAATAGGCCATCAGCCGGC